>JABSOG010000774.1 GCA_013216025.1 Algicola sp.
ACGGCCAAAGCTTCGGCGTTAGAGGACAAGTTAGGCGCAAAACCGCCTTCGTCACCAACCGAAGTGCTGAGTCCACGGCCTTTCAATACACTTTTCAGACTGTGGAAAATTTCTGCGCCCATGCGCAATGCTTCGCGGAAGCTTGACGCACCAACAGGCTGAACCATAAATTCTTGAATGTCGACGTTGTTGTCGGCGTGCTCACCACCGTTGATGATGTTCATCATTGGTACCGGCATAGAGTATTTGCCTGGCGTGCCATTGATGTCGGCGATGTGAGCATACAAAGGTACACCTTTAAACATGGCAGCGGCCTTGGCAACAGCCAGTGATACGGCCAAAATGGCGTTTGCGCCCAGTTTGTCTTTGTTCTCGGTGCCATCAAGGTCAATCATGACTTGGTCGATGTTGCCTTGCTCTAGAGCGTTTTGGCCCAGCAATGCTTCACGAATATCGTTATTAACGTTGTTAACCGCGTTTAATACGCCCTTGCCCAAATAACGGCTTTTATCGCCATCACGCAATTCCAACGCTTCACGCGAACCTGTTGATGCGCCTGACGGTGCACAGGCTCGGCCCCAGGCCCCATTGGCCAAATGAACATCGGCTTCGATGGTGGGGTTACCACGAGAGTCCATGACTTCGCGTGCGATGATTTTGACGATCTTAGACATTTTATATCCTCTTGAAGATAAAAATAAAAAGCCGCATCGTTAGTGATTGCGGCTTCGAAAAAATGATGAATTAGTTACGTTTTTGCTTTTGGTGCTCATACGCTGCTGCAATGAACCCGGTGAATAGCGGGTGGCCATCACGCGGCGTAGACGTAAACTCAGGGTGGAACTGAGCGGCAACAAACCAAGGGTGATCGGGGTTTTCGATGATCTCAATCAGCTTTTTGTCTGCCGACAAACCGGTGAATTTCAAGCCAGCGGCTTTGAGTTGATCGATGTAATTGTTGTTGACTTCATAACGGTGACGATGGCGCTCAACAATGGTCGCTTCGCCATACATTTCTCGGACTTTAGAGCCTTTGACCAAATGACATTTTTGACCGCCTAAACGCATGGTGCCACCAAGGTCAGTGTTTTCGTTGCGGACTTCGGTTTGGCCTTCGGCGTCCATCCATTCTGTTATCAAACCAATCACTGAATGTGGGCCATTGGGATTGAACTCGGTGGAGTTGGCATCGGCGAGATTGGCCACATTACGGGCGTATTCAATTAGGGCAACCTGCATACCCAAACAGATACCAAGATAAGGTACCTTGTTTTCGCGGGCATATTTAGCCGCCAAAATTTTGCCTTCGGTACCACGCTCGCCAAAACCGCCGGGTACCAGGATTGCATCGAGATTATCGAGCAATTCATTGCCTTTGGTTTCAATATCCTGGGCATCGACATAATGAATGTTGACCTTCAGCTGGTTGCTCAAACCGGCATGTTTTAATGCTTCGTTGACCGATTTGTAGGCGTCTGGCAACTGTACATATTTGCCGACCATGCCGATATTCACGTCCCCTACAGGGTTGGATTCTTTGTAAAGCACCTGTTCCCACTCAGACAAGTCTGCCTCGGGGCAGTCAATATGGAAACGGCGGCAAATCAACTCATCCAGACCCTGAGATTTAAGCAGGGCAGGGATTTGATAGATACTGGAAGCATCGCGCAACGAAATTACCGCTTTTTCTTCAACGTTGGTGAATAATGAAATCTTTGATCGCTCCTTGGCCGGAATGGTATTTTCCGAGCGGCAGATCAGAATATCTGGCTGAATACCGATAGACCGTAACTCTTTCACCGAGTGTTGTGTTGGTTTGGTTTTCACTTCACCGGCAGTGCGCAAATAAGGCACCAGGGTCAAATGCATGTACATCGCGCGTTCGCGGCCAAGCTCTACGCCCAGCTGACGAATGGCTTCTAAAAACGGTTGTGATTCGATATCACCCACGGTACCGCCAATCTCAACCATGGCCACGTCAAAACCTTCGGCCCCTTCAAGAACGCGCTGTTTAATGTTATTGGTAATGTGGGGAATGACCTGAATGGTGGCCCCCAAATAATCACCACGGCGCTCGGCGCGTAATACATCTTCATACACCTTACCCTGGGTAAAGTTATTGCGCTTGGTCATTTTGGTGCGGATAAAACGTTCGTAGTGACCCAAATCAAGGTCGGTCTCAGCACCATCGTCGGTGACAAAAACCTCACCGTGCTGAATGGGGCTCATAGTACCCGGGTCTACATTTATATAAGGGTCAAGCTTAAGCATGGTGACGTTTAAACCACGCGCTTCGAGAATTGCCGCCAAAGATGCCGCCGCAATCCCCTTACCCAATGATGAAACAACACCACCCGTAACAAAGATATATCTAGTAGTCATGTGAACCCAAAGATGTTAGGAAGTTTAAAGGATTTTTTCGCTGTACAAGCACAGTACAAGGACGGGGAGGCAGTATAGCAAAAGCTTGCTAAATCACCAAATAAAAATCGTGGATTATTAACAGTTGTAAATGTGCAAACACCGTGGATATGGCCGTTCTATGCTTTTATATTGAACAATTTGTGGTAGTTTTAAAGGTATAAACACCGCCATAAATGAAGACCCAAACCATGATTTTCAGCATTCGTTTTAAACTGTTCTCGACCCTGCTGGCAGCGACTGGCGGCGTGGTGCTGTGCATGTATCTGGTGATGCAGTGGACCTTCAACAACGGATTTTTGGCCCACGTTAATAAGCAAGAAACCCTAAAATACCAAAGCTTTGCCAGGGTATTGGCGCAAGAATGGAAAAACCCCGGCAGTTGGCAGCAACTGCAAAACAACCGACTGCATTGGAACAAACTGCTTAAATCAGGCATGGGCATTGAATTTAACCTGCGCGACGAAGAAATCATCCTCGACGACGACCTCGACTTATTTGATTTTCAGACACACCCGCCAGTTCGCCCGGGTTTGCATTTGCCTTATTTACTCGATAAAAACGCCGAAGTAATTTACGGTATGCATGACAAACTGGGCGAAATCAAACGTTATCCAATTGAAGTTGAAGGTGATGTGGTCGGCTACCTTGGCCAACTGCCGCAAAAAGAACTGACCGACCGGCTCGACTTACTGTTTGTACGCCAACAAACCAACGCCTTTTTACTGGTGGCCGTGTTGATGGTCGTAATATCTATCGTTGCGGTATTGCCCATTGCCGCCCATATTGTTAAACCCATCAAAAAGCTCAGTCAGGGCACCGAGCGGCTGATCGCCGGAAAATACAAAACCGTCATCCCCGTGACCAGCAAAGACGAACTGGGATTATTGTCTAGGCACTTCAACTCATTGGCCAACACCCTTAAAGAAAACGAACAGGCCCGGCGACGATGGGTGGCTGATATATCTCACGAACTGCGTACGCCGCTGTCGATATTAAAAGGCGAAATCGAAGCGTTGGTCGATGGCGTGACCAAACCAACCCCCGAGGCGATAGAGTCGCTGCATGAAGAATCAGAACACCTCAATCGGCTGGTCAACGATCTGTATGAACTGTCGATGTCGGATATTGGCGCATTAAATTACATCAAAACCGACCTCGACCCAATCGACTTGTTAAGCGGCACTTTAGACACTTATCGAGGTGAGTTTGAACAACAAGGGCTGACACTCGAATTTGTCGACGAAGACCAACAACCCTTGCAAATGCTGGCGGATGCATCGCGACTGAAACAACTGTTCAGCAACATTTTGAGCAACACTTTGCGCTATACCGACAGCCCAGGCAAATTGCTGGTTGAATACCGGGTGCATGACGGTAATGTCGAACTGTCTTTTAAAGATTCATCACCCGGTGTGATTGAAAACGACATTGGCCGCCTGTTCGAACGGCTTTACCGGGTTGAATCGTCACGCAACCGCGTGACCGGCGGGGCAGGGCTGGGATTGTCGATTTGTCATAACATTGTGCAGGCCCACGAAGGCAGTATTAGTGCACAACAATCCCCGTTTGGCGGGGTTTGGATCACCGTAATATTGCCCACTTTTGGATGACGAAATACATCCACATTTGTTGCACAGTTCTCTCTTTATAGTGGGCAAAAAAGGCGTAATATTAAAGCATACCCATTCACATCATGGATAAGGAAAGTGATATGAAACATCTACTTAAGTTAAACAAAATTCTGATTATAGTCACCACCCTGCTGGGATTGTCGTTGTGTTCACTGGTTGTTAGTGCACAGCCTGAACGGGGAGATCGCAGGCCTACACCGCATGAGGGTCAACAGCGGGGCTCTCAACACGGGAAAGCGGGTGGACCTGAGAACATGATTGAAGAGTTGGGCATCAGT
>JABSOG010000775.1 GCA_013216025.1 Algicola sp.
TAAAAATGGTTTCACCATTTATCGCGAGCTGGATCGCTACATGGATGTAGCTAATTAGAGCAATGCATGGTTAAATTGCCCAGGATTGCACCAACCCCGTATATATTTGGCCTGGGGGCCAAAATCGCGAGCTGGAGCTCGCTCCTACAACGGCAACTCAACCCGGCTAAGGTTAAACCCAAATGTAGTCCCTTCACCCAGTTCACTCTTCACATTGATATCAGATTTCAACAGCACCAGTAGTTTTTGACTGATGGCTAACCCCAGCCCGCCGTGCTGTTTTTTGTCATCCACGGCGTTGCTGGCGCGATAGCGGGCATCAAACACATAAGGCAGCTCTTTGGCACTGATGCCGGTGCCGTTGTCGACCACTTCAAGTTTGAGTTTTTGTCCCTCACCCTCTGAAGCCCTCAACACGATTCTTCCCCCTTTTGCCGTATGGCGAATGGCGTTTTCAATCAAATTGCTCAACACTCGTTCCAGCTTGCCGATGTCTGAATACACCATAAACTCACAATCTTGCGGTTCAATTGCCATGGTGATGGCTTTTTCTTGCACCTTAAAGGCGAATTTGGCAGCGATATCGTAAAGTAACTCGCCCAGCGGGAAAGTTTCTAAGTTCACCGTCACCTGACCCCCTTCTAAATGGGCCAATTCAAAAATCTGGTCAACCAGCCGCTTTAACTGGTTGGCATTTTTAAACGCAATGCCGACAAATTTTTGGAGCTGTTCTTCGCTAAGCGTCTTGCCCTTTAATTCAATGGTTTCAAGATAACCCTGAAGACTGGCCAGCGGGGTGCGCAAATCATGAGACAAATGGGCCAGTAACTCGCGGCGTTGCCTATCGTTGTTTTGCAGCTGCACCAACTGATAATTGATTTGCTCTGCCATGTCGTTAAACGTTTGCCCCAGCTCGTGCAATTCGTTATTTGACGAGGGCCAATCGCGTAAACTGACTTTCGATTTTTCAAAACCCGCTTGACGAAACGCCCGAATATCAGCGGTTAATGCCTTAAGTGGCATCGTCAAAAATCTTAACAGACCCAACAATACGATAAAGAAAAACACCACCGCACCAATCACCATCGCAATCGATTGGGCCAATTGCTGGTTCGACTTAATATTTGAGAAAATTGAATCGTAAATTTGCGAGCCGATGATAATGTACAAATACCCCTGCAAATTTTCGTTGTTATAAATGGGTGATGCCGAAAAAATCTTCTGCCCCTGCAAGTTACGTGGGTCATCGCCATAAATCGGCAAAGCCTGTTTTTGTTCAATCAATCTCAGCAAGGGTACCAAATCAATGTTCTTACGTTTTACTCTGCCCGGCTCGGCAGAATAGGTGATAATTTTTCCGGTAGGGTCGACAAAATAAAATTCAAAACTAGGCCCAAGGATCATTAAACTATGAAACAGGTTTTTCAAGGCATCTTGATCATAAACCCCTTCTTTAAGCAGCGGATTGTCATTAGCCAAATGTTCGGCCAAAGAAATATGCAAACGCTGTTCGGCTTCGCTTCGTGACATTTGTTCGAGGTTTTGCGACCACCAAAAGAATATTCCGGCTACGGCAATAAACAGTACTAGCAACGATAGAGCCAGTCTCTGGTATAAAGAAATTTTCATTGTACTACCTGCCTTAGCTGACGCCGTCTGGATTAAACTTATACCCGACGCCAAATACAGTTTGAATGATCGGTGTGTCTTTGTTGCTGGCCAGCTTGCTACGCAATCGGTTGATGTGTGAATTGACCGTATGTTCGTAACCGCTGTGTTGGTAACCCCACACGCTATCGAGCAGCTGGGCGCGGGAAAATACCTGCCCTGGGTGTTGTGCCATAAAAGCGATTAAATCGAATTCGGTTGAGGTTAAATCTAGTGTTTGATCGTTGAGTACCACTTGGTGAGTCTTTTGATTAATCATCAAATGCCCCACGACTATTGTTTGTGAATCGGGGGTTTGCAAGTCGCTGAGCCGGTCATCAAGCAAATGCACCCGGCGTAGCAGGGCGTGAACCCGCGCCTGCAACTCTCGAATACTAAACGGCTTGGTCATGTAATCGTCGGCGCCCAGCTCTAGCCCAACCACTCGGTCAATCTCGCTAACGCGGGAGGTCAGCATCAAAATCGCCTGTTCAGGTTTAGCATCCCTGACCTTACGGCACACGTCAAGCCCACTGCAACCCGGCAGATTGATGTCGAGAATGAGTAACGAATAATGGTTGGTCAACGCTTTGTCGATGGCGTCATTACCGTTATCACACAAGTCCACATTTAAAGTAATATCTTCCATATGAACCTTGATAAGATCTGCTATATCTTGATCATCCTCTACTACCAATATCGAATCTGCCATTTGCGCTCCGCTGGTTAGGCCTTATTGCATACGCATAATCTTAACCGACAAAGCAGGATTATCAAACTTATGCTCACCAGTTAATACCGAACTGCTCAATCCATCGTCAGCAGTAACAACACCCGGATGCATCGCAACAAAATCAACATCATCGCGCGCGACATTCAACCCTTCGCCGCCATCTGCAGGGCCTGGAATAGTGCCGGGCATTTCAGTGTTGCCTTCGGTGCCTGCGTCATAAACGCCCGGTTTAAACATCATCATGCCGCCCACTTCCATCATCGACAAATCGATGGCATTGAGGCCAGTAAAGGCATCGTTAGTATTGACCAACATGGTCGCCAACGAAAAATTGCTCGCCATCATATCGGTTGTCATGATCATGACCTCTGCGCTCATGCCCGGCAACAAAATGCCGTCGTTGCTGGCACTGCTGACCACAAAATCAGCGCCCATCACGCCAGAGTTATCACCCGACTCAGCCAAATTTTCGAGCATAGTAGAAGCGCTCTGACCAATTTGCCAAACCTGACCAGTTTCGTGCAATACCAGCGCCAATGGTGACAGCGGCTGCGAGTTGGTCAAATTGGTGACTGTCACCTGATATTGATATTCCATTGCAGGCGTAGGTACCGGATCTGGTGTTGGCACCGGCATAGGGTTTGCGTTAGGATCGCCATTGGTTGAACTTGAACCGCCACAGGCTGTTAAAAAACCAGCCAATGCAATCGGGGCTAAACGTTTGAAATGTAACATAAGACCTCCTTATTGAACGGTAACAGTAACTTTGGCTACAGGGTTTAACCAGCGATGAACACGGTTGTCTAAATCGCTATTGCCAGCGGCCATATCGTCATCGCCCAAAGCACCACGGTGAATGTGAATATTGGTGTTGAACTGCGAATCGCTAACGCCAGTACCATTGGTACCGCCATTGCCACCCGGCGCGGCAGGAATACCCGGAGTACCCGGCGCGCCACCCGCACCACCCACAATCATTTCGTCGTTGGCTTCGGTGCCAGCGTCATAAGCATTTAACCAAATGGTGTAAGTGCCCGCTTCTGAGGGGATGGCCCAGCTGTCTAAACCAACAAATCCGTCATTGGTCGGCAACATCATTGCGGTGATCGACAAATACATGTTGCCATCAGTAGTGGTTAACATGGTCTCAACGTTTGCCGCCGGAGCCAACAAACCTGCCCCAGGATTGGCTTGAATATCAGCGCTTGCAGCCATCAACATCGTATCGAGCCCTGAGATATCACCGCCTTCGGCCATCGCCTGCAACTCAGTGCTGGCCGTTGTCGCAACCGAAAACATCGAAGCATCACCATTATGCGCGGCAACAATCAATGGCGTGAAATGAATACCCTGAGTGAGGTTGGTGATTGAAATGTTCAAATCTTGAGCCTGAGCACCTGTGGCGGCAAAAGCAGACAGGATGCTGGCAGCGAGTAATTGTTTGTTGTTCATTTTGAGGTTTTCCTTCATTTGTTAAAGTGCTTGTTTAAGCGTTGAAGGAAAGTATGCAGGTGCAACATCCCAAAATGGTCACCGAGTTATCACAATTTTATCACGGGGGTATTTTTTTGTTGTTTTGGCCACAACTTGGCCTTTATAAAGATGTGAAACAGATTTATTCCAACTCATGAATATAATAATCCTGCTTATGCCCACGCTCTTCATAATCATCTCTAACCCAACGGGCCGAAACTTCATTCAAGAAACGCTTCATTTCAGTCTCATTATCGTTATCATCAACCCGAGTCAACTGCCACTTGGCGGGGCCGAGGTATTCATTGCTCCAGGGTAAATCGTCAATTTTCAGTTTTAAATGATTGAGCAGCACCATTAAGGCCTTTTTTGAATCGGGTTCAAAACTGCGGATATTGACACAAACCCCAATCTCGCTCTGCCCCACCGGACACAACAACCAATACTTATGTTTGCCCATCTCTACCACGGC
>JABSOG010000776.1 GCA_013216025.1 Algicola sp.
TCACCGGGTTGTGGTCGATTTTCATCAATACTTGATATAAACCGTCGATTTGTTGCCAGTCGGTTGAATCTTGATCTTTTGCGTTGTTGTACAGCGCCGCTATCGCCGCTTGAATGGCGTAAGGGCTACGAGCGCTCAGTCTCAGGGCTTTTTCTACCAATACGCTGGCTTGGGCAATGTCTGATTTTTTCCACAACTGGCGGTTTTGATCTACCAGCAATATCACTTCGCCCGTGCTTGAGACCCGAGCCGGGGCTCTGGCGTTTTGATGTAACATTAATGCCAGTAAACCAATGACATTGGCATCGTTTTTAATACAACTGTGCAGTAAACGGCCTAGTCTGATGGCTTCATGACACAAGTCGGGCGCCATCGCTGTGTCGCCTGTGGTGGTAAGGTAACCTTCGTTAAACAGTAGGTAAATGGTTTTTAACACGGCGTTGAGGCGGGATTGCCATTGTTTTGGAGAAGGGATTTGATAGTCTATTTTGGCCGCGGCAATTTTCTTTTTGGCGCGGGTTAAACGTTGTTCCATCGACTTGGGGCTGACCAAAAGTGCATTGGCGATTTGTTCGACACTCAAGCCCAATACGTGCTTTAAGGTTAGGGCTATTTGGGTTTGGATTTCGAGCGCAGGGTGGCTACAGGTAAAGATTAATCTCAGTAGGTCGTCGTTGTAACTTTGTAATAATGCCTGCTCTGACAGGTCAGGATTAGTGACGCTTTCTTCAAGGCTTTCGATGTCGACTTGTTTGCTGTTACGGCGGCAGTGGTCGATGAATTTGTTGCGGGCTACGCTGACCAACCAAGCCGTTGGGTTGTCAGGGGTCTTGTTTGGCCAGTATTTTAAAGCCTGTTCAACAGCGTCTTGTAAACAATCCTCACTTTCATTGATGTCACCACAAATGGCGATAACCCGAGACAGTGCCTGAGCATAAGAAGTCTGGATTAACGCTTTGTACATAATGTCTGCTTATTATTAGTGGTGTAAAAATCGTGGCTTACAAATAGCGGTTTATTGCTCAAAAACCATAATGGGTCTTATTTCTATGCGGCCAAATTTGGCTGAAGGGATTTTTGCCGCGCTGGCAATGGCTTGGTCGAGGTTTTCACATTCAAGCAGGTAGTAACCGCCCAGTTGTTCTTTGGTTTCGGCAAATGGTCCGTCTGATACCAGCATTTCTCCTTCTCGTATACGTATGGTGGTGGCGGTATCGGTGGGCATCAGTGGATTGCCGTCGACCAATTGGCCATTGCCCTGAAGCTCTTCAGTAAAGGCCGCATAACCTTGATATATCTCACCATTCTCGGCTTCGCTACGGGCGGCTTCAAGGGCTTCGGCTTCGTAAATTAAACATAAATATTGCATGGTGTTGCTCCAGTTCATTGGGTTAAATAACGCGTTTTATTACGTTGTTATTAGAATGACGAATGGCGCTGTTGAAAACCGACATTCTTTTTTGTTTTTTTGATCGCGCTGCGCACGGGAAGGTCAAAAGATCTCAACACGGAGTCACGGAGGCACGGAGAAAGAAAGAGAAAAGCAAAATCAAAAAGCTTAAATAAAATGTTAGAAAGATACTGTTAGGTCAAATTCAGTTGCATGTTTGTTTTAGCTAAGTTTTTGCCTTTCATGCTTTTGCTTTTCCTCTTTCTTTCTCCGTGGCTCCGTGCCTCCGTGTTAAATTTTTTTTAAAGCGTCAGCGTCGGGCGTTAGCCCATCAAGGGTGCGCAACAATAATCACGGCTTTGCAGTGCTTCTCAATACAGGCCAATACCTTGTGGCTGTTCTCGGGGTCAAGCGACGCCAACGACTCATCCAGTATGATCAAATCGGGCTTTTGCAATACTGCGCGGGCCACGTATATTCTGCTTTTCTCGCCATGAGACAAGGTCCAGCCCATTTCGCCCACCACTTGCATCATTTCTGAAGGCATTTTTTTGAGCAGTGAGGTCAGGCCCAGTTCGTGACAAATCATTCGGGCTTCTTCGAGTTGCTCCGGCTCGGCAGGCCACTCGGTGCCCAGCAGTAGGTTAAAGGCCATAGTTTCGGTGAACAGGTAGTTTTCGTGGTACTGGGGCACCATCACCACTCTTTCTCCCCATTGTTCTTTAGACACCATGTTTTGCTCTACGCCGTTCAGTAGTATGCTGCCTCGACTGGCAGGCCTGATCCCGGTCAACAGTGATATCAGGGTTGATTTGCCTGACCCCGATTGACCTTCGAGGATGATTTTGTCGGTGCTGCTTAGTTGCAAGTTTACGCCATCAAGCACGTTGATGTCGCGACCGGGGTAACTATAAGCAACATCACGTACTTCTAGCAATCGGTCTGATTCGATGTTGGCCGGAAATGTCAGTGACTTGTTCTGCTGTTTTGATTGTGGTTCTTTGGACAGCAACGGGGCTATGGTGGTCCAGGCAACCGCAACGCGGATCACCTGCAAGTAGATGGAGCTCAGTTGGGTGACGGTTACGGTGACCAATAACCATAATCCGGCGCCAACAGGTAGGCCGACTGCTGAGCTGTCGGTGGCAAAACCCAGTAATAATACACCTAGGCCCAAAACGTTCCAGCTGGAGGGGATCAGGGAATAGATCACCTGCAACGTGTCTCTTTGTTGTTGCAAACCAATGTAGTGGTTGAGTTTGCCGTCTTCGGTTTTGTGACGCAGGTGCTTGGCTTCTTGTACTCGCCGGGTGCGCTGGCCTATCATCAATTCGGCCAGTGAATGGGTTAATGCCAATCGGCCTGAGGTCCATTGTGCTTCAATTTGATATAATCGCACCATGACAAATACGGTGACCACGCCAACCAGTAAAAAGACGCTCAACAACCCCCACATTTGCAGTCCTATCATGGCTATCATCGAGATAAACAGGGCGACAAATGAGCTGATGCAATTGAGCACCAAACCAACACTGGCCGATTCAAACTGGCCAGATTCGTAACAGCGGGTTAACAGGTTACACGGGCCGTCTTTTTTCACCAGTTCAAGCGGCATATGGGTCATTCCTTTGAGCATCCGCTTTTTAATCAGCAAGCTGATAAGCAAACTCAGTGCCTGTTGTTTTTTGCGGGTATATAGCCGTGAAACCAAGTAGCCAAACAGCAGGATAGACCAGATTGGCAGCCAGTCGGTACCGGCTCGCCCAGCTAACACGTTGCTACCGAGCACAAACCAAGAGGTGACAAAAAACAGTTGGCTCGACAATAATCCAACCAAAAAGCCGTATAGGTAACGGTAGGCCCCCTGAACTTTTAACTCAGCAACAACCGAATCTTTTTCTATCGCCGAAAAAGTCCAAATCTGGTTGATGGGATAAGCCGACATTAATGAAACAAACAGTTTTCTTTGTAAGTCTTCAGACAATTCTCCGGCCGATTGCTTAAAACGCTCTATTACTCGGTCGACATTACCCTTGGTTTTGAGTTGCAGCCAGTGAATAAAGCCGTCTATCAATTCGTTGATCGTTAATTTGACGATGGTGCCATCGCTGGTAAATACTTTGATGCCGCGGCGATTGGTTGAAGCTACCACTAAATAAGCAGACAAGTCATCGTCATCGGTCAGTTTAATCAGGCAGGGGCCAAGGTTGACGACTTTTTCTTGTAACTCACCAAAGGGCAGTTCTACTCGTTGGGCATTGAGGTCGATTTTTTCGCCTTGTTCATGGAGCCATTCGTTGGGGTTTTTCGCCAAGTCCCAGCGAACTGAGGGTTTTTGCAGGGTGTTGGTTGAGCCCATGTGGACGCCAAGCATCGACAACCCTTGCTGTAAGTCGTGTTCGTGCCACAGGAATGCATTCATTTTCATGTGCGGGTCGCCTCTACTATGCGACCATCTTTGACCGAGATGCGCCGCCAGTTAGGGTTGTTCAACCACTCAGAGGCAACGGCTGTTTCATGTTTTATTAGTTGAGATAATGCACCGTCAGTTTCTATCAAAGCGTTGGGATCTCCTTGTTCGACGATTTGACCTTGCTCAAATACCGCGACCTGATCAAACTGCAAGGCTTCGGATACGTCGTGAATAACGCAAATAACGGTGATGTCTTTCCATTTTTCACGTACGGTTTTCATTAATTGCACTCGCGTTGGTTTGTCTAACCCTCTAAAAGGTTCATCCAGCAATGCCAGTCTGACTTCGGGTTTGTTGAGTGCCCGGGCAAGCCGTATTCGTTGGCCTTCACCACCAGACAGTTGCGAACCGCCTTCACCACAATCGGTGTGAATGCTGTCGGGCAAACCTTCGATGATGGGCCACAGGTTGGATTCGTCTAGCACTTCGCCCATGTGTCCCGTGTGCCCGC
>JABSOG010000777.1 GCA_013216025.1 Algicola sp.
ATCAACAATTGGGCTACCGTGAACTCAATGAAAAAGCTAACCGGCTAGCGCACCATCTTCGTGAACAAGGCGTGAAAGCTGACTCGTTGGTGGGTTTGTGTGTAAACCGTTCTTTAGACATGATGATTGGCCTGCTGGCCATTCTCAAAGCGGGCGGGGCATACGTGCCGCTAGACCCAGATTATCCTCAAAGTCGTCTGACACACATGGTTAATGACAGCGGGATTAAGATACTGTTGTGTGAAAAATCGTTAATTGGAACGATTGACATCGGTGCACTAACCGCAGTTTGCCTCGATGATGAAAATTTGCCACAGATACTGGCTGATCACAGTACAGATAATCCATCAAGAACGTTGGCACAAAACCCGGCAAATCGGGCTTATGTTATTTACACATCCGGCTCGACGGGTAAACCCAAAGGGGTTGAAGTTGAACATCAAAATCTGACCTGTCGACTGGGGTATATTGATAAGTTGTTGGCGTTGGGCAGCGGCGACAGTGTGCCGTCTATTGCATCGTTTGCTTTTGATATTTCATTGATTGAATTGATTTATCCGTTAACGTGTGGGGCGCAGGTTTTGTTGTTGCCTCTGTCCACCATCAAAGATGTGGCATTGTTGGCGCATAAACTGGTGGGTTGTCGCTTTATTCACATGGTACCGAGTTTGGCACAAGTATGGCTTGAACAAATCAATGGCGCAGATTATGACCAGCTGAAATACTTTGCAACCGGCGGTGACGCCGTGCCGCCATCGTTGATTATGGCGTTGGGTGAGACGCTCAAGCAAAGTAAGGTTTTACAGTTTTACGGACCTACTGAAACCACCTTGTTTGGTACCTGTCATCCGGATGCGGTCAGTCTGCCCACCTCGCTGGGCAAAGCGATTGACAATACCACTTTATATATTCTTGATAACAACGATCAACTGGTGCCTTTTGGTGCGGTCGGACAGTTGCACATTGGTGGACCGACCGTTTCACGGGGTTATCTGAATCGGCCTGAACTGACAGCGAAGCAGTTTATTACTCATCCGTTTATTGATGGTCAGCGAATTTACCGTACCGGCGATTTGGTGCGATATCTGCCCGATGGTAATTTGGCTTTTATTGGGCGGGTTGATTCGCAGGTGAAAATTCGCGGTTTCAGAATTGAAATAGGCGAAGTCGAACATCAATTGGCCAAATGTGATGACGTGGCCGCAGCACTGGTGTTAGCCCGAGAAGATCAGCCGGGTAATAAACGGCTGGTGGGTTATGTGGTGGCACACAAGGGTAAGCACGTTGCCATAAGTCGATTGCGTGAGCAATTGGTTGCTAACCTGCCTGAATATATGGTGCCGTCAGCTTTTGTCGTGCTTGATCAATGGCCACTGTCGGCCAACGACAAAATAGACAGAAAAGCCCTGCCTGCGCCTGATAGCGTGGCATTGCAAGGTGAATATATTGCACCTGCCAGCGAAACCGAAGCCAAACTGGTGCAGATTTGGTCTGACTTACTTAAAACAAAAGCCGTTACGCTCAGTGCCAGCGCCAACTTCTTTGAGTCTGGTGGACATTCATTGTTGACGGTTCGACTGGTAGGTGAGGTGCGTGCACAGCTGCAGGTCGAATTGGCGATACGCGATGTGTTTGCCACACCCCAGTTATCGCAATTAGCTCAGCTGATTGATAAAAGTTCAGCTGCAACACGTTCAGCGGTGGTCGCTATAAAGCGGCAAAGCAATCAACTGCCAAGCTCGTTCGCTCAACAACGATTGTGGTTTATCGACCAAATGGATGGTGGCAGCAGTCAATATAACATGCCAAGTGCATTGTGCTTTGAAGGTCTATTTGATGAAAAAGTCGTAGAGCAGGCGTTTACCCGGATCATTGAGCGCCATGAGCCGTTGCGAACGGTATTTGTCAACAGCGAAGACGGTGTACAGCAACTGATCCGCGAAGATGTTGAATTCAAGTTAACTCTATTGGACTTAAGCGCTGTTGCTGAACAAGCGCAAAAAGATGCGGTGCAACAGGCTGTGCAGGCTGATGCTCAAAGAGTCTTTGATTTAGCTGAAGACTTGATGCTGGCCAGCACCTTTATCCGATTGTCGCCCAACAATGGCGTGTTGTTATTTAACATGCATCATATTGCTTCAGATGGTTGGTCAATGGGGTTGTTGGAGAATGAATTTATTGGCCAATACCAAGCCATTAGCCAAGATAAAATCAATCCTTTTGCGCCATTGTTAATTCAATATGCCGATTATGCGCAGTGGCAACGCGAATGGTTACAGGGCGAAGTTTTGACATCGCAGTTGGACTATTGGCAACAGCAGTTGGCTGATTTACCGCAGGTACACAGCCTGCCACTTGACCGTGCCAGGCCGAAAATACAACGGTTTGAGGGAGCCCATGTGTCACTTGAAGTCGCGCACTACACCTTTAAAGGGCTCAAACAGTTGGCATCTTCACAGGATACGACGTTGTTTATGGTGTTGCATGGCGCTTTTTCATTGCTGTTGTCACGTCATTCAAACTGCGCTGATATTGTTGTGGGCGTGCCTGTGGCCAACCGGTTGCAAAAAGAACTGGAGCCTATCATCGGCTTTTTCATCAATACTTTGGTATTGAGGTCTGACTGCGCTGGCAACCCGTCTTTTAGCGACTATCTGGCACAAATAAAAACCACTAATCTCGATGCTCAGGCCAATCAAGACGTGCCTTTCGAATATTTGGTTGAACGTTTAAAACCGGCGCGAAGTACTGCGCATTCACCCCTGTTTCAAATCATGTTTAGCATGGATGAGCAAGAAGCTGCGCTTGAGTTGCCTGGCGTGACTTTGAGCCCATTGAACGATGCAATGACTAATGCAGACAATCACGTAGTGGCAAAGTTTGAGTTAACGCTTTGTGCCACAGTAGCTGAACACGGATTGTCTTTGAGCTTTGAATACAATACCGACCTTTTTGATGCTAAAACCATCACCCGTTTTGGTGCTGACTTGCATCGATTGTTGGTTGGCGTTGTTGCCAATCCGCAAAGCGGCATCAATGAGTTGCCCATGCTCAGTGACCAAGAACAGCAGTATTTACGCCATACATTGAACAAAACCCAGTCTACTCCCGCCACATCGTTATGTATTCACCAACAGTTTGAGCGACAAGCCAAACAAACGCCGCAAAACATTGCTTTAGTGTTTGAGCACCAGCAACTGAGCTACCAATCGCTCAATGAAAAAGCGAACCAGTTGGCGCATTATCTTATCGACCAAGGGGTCAAACCAGACTCTTTGGTAGGGCTATGTGTGACACGGTCACTAGACATGGTGATTGGCATATTGGCCATTCTCAAAGCGGGTGGAGCATATGTGCCACTTGACTCGAATTATCCTCAAAGCCGTTTGGACTATATGGTTCAAGACAGTGGCATCAAATTGATGCTCAGCCAAAAAGCTTTGCAAAAAACGGCTGATGGGTTATCGACTGTTTGTTTGGATGATGACAATTTGCAGCATCAATTACGAGATCAAAGCCGTAGTAATCCAAAACGAATAGCTCAACAATGCGCTGGCGATTTGGCCTATGTGATTTACACATCTGGCTCGACCGGTCAGCCAAAAGGGGTAATGATTGAACATCAAGCAATTGGGGCCCATATTACTGCGGTTATCGAGGCGTTTGGTTTTAATGAAACTGATCAGGTATTGCAGTTTGCCTCAGTGAGTTTTGATACCTTTGTAGAACAATCTTTTGCTGCCTTGTGTGTTGGCGCAACATTGCATTTACGCGCAGACGATGTTTGGTCAGCCAGCCAATTTTTCGATTATACCAATCAAAAAAATATCAGCGTCACCGATTTGTCGCCATCGTACTTAATGGCGTTATTGATTGATGATCACAGCAGTAAAACGTATTGGCCGGACACCACATTAACGCGCATCGTGGTTGGCGGCGAAGCGTTGCAAAGTGGCACAGTTGAGCGTTGGTTTGCATTGGACGGGGCGCAAAGCTGCCGTCTGTTCAACGCTTATGGCCCGACAGAAGTCACTATTACTTCAACTTTGGCCGAAATTAAACAACAGCACAACCAAGTTTCTATTGGACGGCCATTTACTGGACGTCAGGTTTATATTCTTAACGAAGTTCAACAATTGGTGCCCAATGGCACTGTTGGCGAGTTATATATCGGCGGTTGTCACCTCGCCCGGGGTTATTTGAATCAACCACAATTGACCGCAGAGCGTTTTATCGTCAACCCGTTTAGTGATGATACGAACGCTCGTCTTTACAAGACGGGTGACTTGGTCCGTTATCTGGCTGACG
>JABSOG010000778.1 GCA_013216025.1 Algicola sp.
AATATTGCCGCTGGTCACATCAACCTCGCCTGTTAGGCCGAGCAGGTCGCGAACTGAATTGTTGTATTCTAGGCTAGACAATAAGCGGTAGTTACGGTCTTGCGGTATCAAGTCGTCAAGACTGTCAGCCCGGCACACATTTTCAGGCGGCAAATAGCCCCCTGCCATTATCATGTCAGCGATACTCGATGCACATTCACCAGTACAGGCCGCCGCATTACCCAGCGGCATATTGTCTTCGATATAGCCAATTAATTCAGCCAAACTATAGTTATCTGACACACCCAGCAATGACGTACCAGCATTACCTTCACTGCCATGACAACCGCTACAACCCTGTTCGTTATAATTTTCGCGGCCCACGACATAGTCATCACTCACCAAGTCAAACACTGCCAACACCACCTGCGACAAGCCGTTACCCACCACCATTTGAGTGTCCGGGCTATTGCTGTTCAGCAGATAAGCGATACCCGAGCCCTCCCAGCGGATAAACGCCAGTCCGGTGCCCGGTACGTCGGCGCTAATATCGACCACGGTACCCGTGGCAAACAGTTTGCCCGACAGATTATCGCTACCCGCCAAAGTGACCGTGCCGTTACCGACCTGAATTTGCGTGCCTGTAACAATACCATTACCCACAGGCTCTGCGGCTAACCACTGCGCATCGTACCAAGCCGGACTCATCAGGTTGACACTTAAGTCTGCCGTTTGGTTGTTGCCACTGTCACTAAAAATAAGATTGATATCATAGTTACTGTTTAGCCAGTCTGCCGGGATTGTCAGGCGTAACCAGTCACCGCCATATTCGCTGGCCGACTGCGTCAGTGCCATGCCTGGCCAAGCGCCACTACGGTTAGTTAAAGTGCCCGCTTCATTGGTCCAGATATGGGTGGTTACCGTCGTCCACTGGGGTGGTTTATTAAAGAAGATATACTGTGCTGCACCGGCATTTTCAACATCGATGCTGCTACTCAAACCTTGGTAGTCGGCAGTAATGGTCACTGTACCGGTAATATTTTCACCGGTAAGCACCCCGGCAGCAGAAACCGAAACCACGGTTGGATCGCTACTGCTCCAGTTTGTTGGCGCATTAACCCCAACTTCTTCCTCGGCTCCTTCCTCTACAACAGTGGCAATCGCCACCAGCGGCAAGGTTTCACCTGCAATAAGGTTAACCGTTTCACTACTGATAATGGTCAGCGCACTGGCGTTGCCCCCGGTTCCTTCCACGGTGATCTCAACGCTACCGCTATAACCGCCATTGTTGGCGCTGATGGTGGTAACACCAGCACTTAAACCTGTGACCGATAAGGTTGAACTGCTGCCACTGACGGCGATAACATTGCTGTTACTGCTGGTCCAGCTAACATTCTCGCTAACAATGGCTTCAAAACCATTGTCATAAAGGCCATAAGCCGACAGGGTCACTTGGTCACCGGAGTCGATGGTGGTTTGTGTCGCTTTAACTTCCACCCCAGATTGACTGGCATCAACCGCATTGATCCAGTCGCGAATGAGTTGGTCGGCCAGCGGGTTGGTCAGTTTGCTGCCTTTAGGCATTCGGTTGGCATCATCGGTTTGATAGGTATGCAGCAAACTGAGCGTATGATCAAAGGGCAACATACGATAATTACTGCCACGGACAATATTCATGATCTCCATTTCGCGCACCGGGGTATCGTAGTTCATATCCATAAAACTGCCGCCATGGCAATGAGAACAGTTGGTATCTAGATAAGCCCGCGCCCGTGAATCGAGGTTGGCGGTGAGATCTGCCGGATTGCTGAAAGCATCATGGTTAGTGCTACTGCCAATGTCATTGGCAAACAAACCAATGGCGTTAAATACATCCAGTTGAGCATCGGTGAAGCCCTGATAATTAAAGCTGCCATTGAGCTGCCTTGTATCTGTGGCCAATGGATCTTTACTGCCGACACCAATATGACACGAGCTACATTCTGCCCCCGAGCGGATGCTATGGCTAACATTGGACATACTGCCATTGTAATATTGCGACACGGTTTCTTCACCGGGCGTAGTCACCAAATCAGCGTCAGTACCAGTTTGGTTCCAGCGGTAGTTGGCCGCCGCCCAGTTGCCCGAATTCTGTCTAAACAGTACAGAAGTCTCAAAAGGCTCGGTGGTGTTGCTACTTGTAGGTAATTCCAAGTGTTTAACCAATACAGTGCCAATGGGTAAATCCCATTTGTCGGTGGCAGCAAAGTTGATACTTTGATCATTGGGCAGTGCCATAAAGTGACGGGCCTGCAAACCGTCAAACCAGCCATCGGCATTCACCGAATATTCAATCACCCCGTTTGCCGCAACCCGTGTCGGCAAATTGGCAAAAATCCCGGTGGCGGATAATTTGGCCGGGATCACCGCCGCTTGTACATCAGAATCAATCATTCGATAAATCTCTGAAGTCCAACCAAACTCGCCGCCATAAGCGCTGACAAAAACGTCTTCACCACTTAAATCAGTACCAAACGCCGCAATATTGCTAGGAAATGCATCACTGGCTAATACATCGGTGTCGCCTACGCCACCGGCAGACCAGATTTTTTTGCTAACATAATCACCATAAATAAAACGTCCGGTCAGTGCGGGTAAACGGGTGCCTCGGTAAACAAAACCACCAATGATAGATGCCCCTTGATCATGTTCATAACCGCCGATCGGCCCAATCAAATCACCGGTACAGCTGCGAGTATTGTTTGGATCGCCACCATCGCTGCCTCGGTGGGTGAGACCTTCACAAATCGGCCAGCCATAGTTGCCACCGGCGGTGATTAGATTCACTTCCTCAAATCCTGATTGACCCACTTCGGTTTCCCACAGGGTATAAGGGGCAACGGTATCAAACGCCCAACGCCAAGGGTTACGATGACCATAAGCCCAAATTTCATCGCGTACTGCCGGGTCTCCAACAAACGGGTTATCTGGGGGGATATCATAATACAACCCCGAGCTATTTGCGGTATCACGCATGTTCACGCGAATAAAGCTGCCCAGCAAATTGTCGGTTTCTTGACTTGAATTGTTGGTGCGTCGATCGGGTTCGGTGGGCACAATTGCCGTATCGCCATAACCGCCATCACCAAAACTCATATAAAATTCACCAGTTGCCGGATGAAACTGCATCATGCTGCCTTTGTGATCAGGGCCTACCTGTGGCACTCGCAGTATTTCGAGCCGCGCGTCCACCGATTGTGGATCAAACGGGTTATCCAAGGTGATACGTTCGAGCACCCCGTCGCCAAACACCCCATTATCACTTTCATTGTCACTATCGCCTTCGATGTAATAAATATAGGCGTAACCATTGCTGGCAAAATCTGGGTCAAAGGCCATCGACAACATGCCTTGCTCATGGTAATTGCGCACATTGGCAGACCAATCCAACAAGGTCACCACATCTGTAGCACTGATCGCTGGGTCATTGGGAAATACCGAGAGAATGCCCGACTTATCTACCACATAAATCAGATCATTAATCCCATCATGGGTGACCATCATTGGTGCGGGAAAGATGCTGTTTATGGCTGGAAAAGCCAGTTCAAAGACATAGTTGCCCGTCGACACACTGCCTGCCAACGGGAAAGCCAGCGGAGCGGCCAATAATGGCCGTTGTGCCAGACCTTGAGTGGCATTAACCACCGTCAATTCAAAGCTGTCACTGTTGCCCGGTGCCAGTGTCAGGGTTACTGTAAAGGTACCGGTTTGGCTTAATGTTGGAGTAACGACTGACTCACCAGCTAAAGTGCCAGACCAAGCCCCGCTTTCCCATGTAGCGTTATCTGTGGATTCGGTTGATGCGGCTGCCGACAGGGCCAGTAGCTATTAACGTTAACGGTGCGATCTGGGCCAGCATCGGCTGTGGTGTTGACTGGTGTCGGAATACCACAATCGATGAGCGTCATCCAGATGCCGTTGTTATAACACAGCTTGTCGGTAGCAAATGCCAGATCGGCAGTTTGTTGATTGCCACTGTCACTAAAGATTACACTGCCGGAGGTTGCATCATCAGCAATATCCACAGTCCAAACATTTAAGCCACCAAAATCGTTCATGACAGTACCCGGCCAAGCTGTGGCGGTCATACTGCCTGCAGGCAATACCGCCCAAATGTGAGCACTGGGCTGTCCCCAACCGGTGTTATTGATATAATAAAGGGCAATGCCTGCAGGGTAATTGTAAATGGGGGCAGCTTGTACTGTGACGACCACACTATCGCTGGCGCTGTCACCATCGTCATCAGTCACTGTCAGCGTCACGTTAAGATTGCCCGGCGTGTCATAC
>JABSOG010000077.1 GCA_013216025.1 Algicola sp.
GAACAAGGCGCAGAGGATTTAGCTTATTGGCGAAAACAGCTCGAAGGTGAACTGCCAGTGTTGGCATTGCCGACCGACCGTCCAAGAACGGCTGATACGACACTTAAAGGCAAAACCGCCACCATCAAATTGGGCGAGCAACTCACCCAAAGATTAAACACCTTTAAAGCACAACACCCAGTCAATACATCGGTGATCTTTCTTGCCACTTTCAACGCCTTGTTATACCGCTATACCGGGCAAGACGACGTGATTGTGGGCATGCCTTCCACAGGACGTCCCGTTGAGTTAGCACAAGCTTTTGGCTGTTTTACCAATATGTTGCCTATCAGAACCTGGTTCAACGAGCACCAGACTTTTGTCCATCTATTAACTGAACTGACCCAAACCCTTAAAGAAGGAAAGGCCCACGGCACCTATCCTTTTGCCCGTTTGGTTAACGACAGCGAAATAAAAACCGACCGCTCAGTATCGCCACTGTTTCAAACCGCTTTTGCCTACCAAGGATTTTTCCATCGAGGCCAACTGCAATTTGCCCAATCTTACGGACCATACGGCATCAACCCCGTTGAGGTTAATCAACGTGCCGACAAAGACTTTGGCCTAGAAGTCTACAAACTCGATAATGATTTTACGCTGAATTTTAAATACAACAGCGAATTGTTCGACGCCACCACCATCAACGCTATGGTTGGGCATTACCTGACACTGCTGGGCAATATGCTACAAAACCCCTATTGCCCACTGACCGACTACGACTGCCTCATGGCAGATGAAAAGCAAAAAATGTTAGTCGATTACAACGACACCCAAAGCGACTACGCCAGCCAGCAAACTCTGCACGGTTTGTTTGAAACTCAAGCGCAAACAAAACCTGCACACACTGCGATAATTTGTGAAAGAAAGAGCCTGACGTTTGCCGAACTCAATCAACGAGCCAACCAACTGGCGCACGTTTTAAACGAGCAAGGTGTTGGTCCCAATACTTTGGTCGGCATTTGCTTTAACCGCTCGGTCGAAATGGTCATTGCCATGCTCGGTATACTCAAAGCAGGTGGCGCATATGTGCCCATTAACCCTCAGTTCAGTGCCGACAGAATCGCTTACCTGCTTGACGATACACAGGCCAAATTGCTGCTAACGCACAGTACTCTTACAGACGCCTTACCCGAACATACGTGCAAAATAATTGAACTAGACCAATACAGCTCAGAGCTAACAAGCCAACCAACGATCAACCCTGTGCTTGCCCATCCGGCCAAAGCCACTGACTTGTGTTACGTAATTTACACCTCAGGCTCTACCGGCAAACCCAAGGGCGTGATGGTTGAGCATCAAGGGATCGTTAACTTGGCGAGCCACTTAAATTTTGAGTTGGCCAACATCGGTTTGGCTGATGATGCTGTGTGGGGCTGGAACGCCTCTTATGCTTTTGATGCCTCAGTGCAGGCACTCAGCCAACTGATTTTGGGCGTAACCTGCAACATTATTCCCGAAACAGTCAGAAAAGACCCCAACGCATTGGCCCAGTTTATTATCGACCACAAAATCAATATTTTTGATTGCACCCCGTCACAACTTAAAATGCTGATGAGCGCTTTCCATAACAAAGAGCATAACGGTGAACACGTTAAACACCCCTTGTGTTTTTTCATCGGTGGCGAATCAATACATGTCGATTTATGGCAGCAAATCGCCGCATTTTGCCAACAAACCCAAGGTCATGCATTCAATGTTTATGGACTGACCGAATGTTGTGTCGATTCAACCATTACCCCCATTACCGCCGACTTGTCGCCTAACATCGGCAAACCGATAGCGAACACCCAAATTTACATCTTAAACCCGCAAGGCAAACCCGTACCACTGGGCGTAAACGGCGAATTGTGTATTAGCGGCGACGGACTGGCCAGAGGTTACCTTAACCGCGAAGCACTGACCGAAGAGCTGTTTATTGCCAACCCATTTGACACTTCCTTTGACAGAGCAAGCCGCTTGTATCGCACCGGTGACCAAGCGCGTTATCTACAAAGTGGTCACATCGAATTTTTGGGTCGCTTTGATGACCAAGTGAAAATTCGCGGATACCGAATAGAACTGGGCGAAATCGAAAATCAATTGAGCGTGATTGAAGGCGTGAGTGAAGCGGTTGTTGTCGTACAAGATGACAACTTGGTCGCTTATGTGGTCGCAGATCCAATGCTTGCAACGAATTCATTCCTTAAGCAACAACTCGGCAAACAGTTGCCCGATTACATGGTGCCAATCGCCTATAAAGTCATGGATGTTTTTCCGCACACCCCCAGCGGCAAAGCCGACCGCAAAGTATTGATGCAACAACGAGTAGAAATAACCAGCGCTCAGCAATATGTAGCACCACAAACCCCGGCGCAGGTTCAACTGGCCCAAATTTGGCAAGAGGTTTTGACCGTGACTCGTGTGGGTTTACATGACGATTTTTACGATCTTGGCGGTCACTCACTGCTGGCCATTCAGTTGGTCGACAGAATTAACCAACGCTTTGCCACCAAACTCAGCGTGCACCACCTACTGCAAAATAAAAACCTCGATGTATTAAGCAAGCTCATTACCGTCAACCCACTGGCCAGTAAAACAAGCGACCACATCGTGCCATTATCAACTGCGAAGGTACGCGAGGATAAAAATGCCCCAAAGGTATTTTTTGTTCACGGCATTGGCGGCAACGTGATCTCGTTTTACCCCTTGGTGAATGACATTGCCAAAGGACCGGTGCAGTCCCCAGTTCAAGCCAAAAGTCTTGATTGTTATGGCGTAGAATCATTGGGTTACAACACCGGCGGCACCTTGTACGCCACCGCAGATGAAATGATTGAACAATACACCAACGCCATAAAACAAACTCAGGGCGAAGGGCCTTATCACATTGTCGGCTGGTCTTATGGGGCAATGGTGGCTAAACAGATCGTCAGAAAATTGCTAGAACAGGGGCATCAAGTACAGAGTTTTATATCGATTGACGCGCAAGCACCCGACCCTCAACAGTTGAAAAAACGCTTTGGCCAGTTTCAGGGCGACAACCTAACGCAAATTAACGACAGTGACATTCAAGACTTGATGGGCCTGTACGAAAACATGTTTGACCATCAACCCGCACAAGATCAGCCAGTACTAAACCAACTGTGTGATTTACTGGGTTTTGCCCCCACTGATTGTGACAAACAAAAGCAGCAATACGCCAAAATGACGTTCTCGCATCTGTCTAACGCTGGCCAGTTTTGTCCATCACCAATAGCCCCACAAAACACCCTAATCATCAAAGCAGCCAAAACCCGCTACGGCGATTTCGAAAGCCGTTGGCAAGAGCAGATTGAAGGTAATGTGACTTTCGAAGAACATCAAGGTGACCACTGGAGTGTTTTACAGCAACAGACTTTGTCGCAAAGTATTAACCGGTTTATTGGGCAAGTGGCTTAGGGCTGGAGCAACGGAGGCTCCGCAATTTAACCCTTCACATGACTCTTTATATTACAAAGCAACCACTTTGCCGTTGACTACTTTGTACTTAAATTCAACCTGACCATTGCCGACATTGTACATGGCACCCATGAGCTTGATTGTTCCCTTAGCTGTTAAGTCTCGTAATAAAGTATCTCGGTCGAGTAGCTTTTCCATGTTCAACTTTACATTCTTTACAGCAACCTTATGTACAAAAACAGGGTCATCACTGGGCATGTCGGGATTAAATTCTCTTACTGTTTGTACAGCTGGCAGAATGTTGGCCAATGTGTCGGTGAGAAACCCTTGACGGACGTCCTGACAAGCGCCATTTACCGCACCACAGCCACTGTGACCCAAGATAACAATAACTTTTGCATGATATTGTACTGAACCGAATTCAAGACCGCCCAAAATGTCGTTGTTGACAAAATTGCCCGCCACCCGAGAAACAAACAGATCACCTATCTTTTGGTCAAAAATCAGTTCTGGTGGAATGCGCGAGTCAATACAACTGACAATCGACGCAAATGGGTCTTGTTTGCCCGCTGTAGCGGCTACTTCATTTGTATGCTCACGCGAGCGAAGTTCACCACCAACAAACCTGCGATTGCCAAACTGAAGTAAAGCTAATGCCCTTTGTGGTGTCATATCGACAGCAGGTTCATGGTGTCTAAACTGAGTTTTCCCGCCTGAGTCTGCTATCGGCGTTTGGGTGCCTGTTGCAGCCACAGGTGCCTGACAGGAGATTAGCAATAAAGAAACGATTGCTGCAATAAAGGGTTTGTTAAAACGTTGGTACTGATTGACTAACATAAATTGCTCCACAATTTTTTATTCATTTACCTTTAAAATCACAAAAACACAAAGGTACGAGGGTCACAAGGTGCAAGAATAACTGTAGAGCAGAGTCGGTAACATTAGTAGTATTTAAACAATGAGGGGGCACATGGGGTCACAAAACACCCTAATCATCAAAGCAGCCAAAACCCGTCGGCAGGAGCAAATTGTAGGCACTGTGACTTACGAAGAACAGTAAGGTGACCACTGGAGCATTTTGTAGCAACAGACTTTGCCGCGCAGTATTGACCGGTTTATTGGGCTGGCGGCTTATAATATTCAGGGTCAGGTTTTGAATCTTGAATCTTGAATCTTGAATTTCAACAGTAAAAAGGGTACGCTAAT
Source organism: Algicola sp. (assembly GCA_013216025.1). Lineage (GTDB taxonomy): Bacteria > Pseudomonadota > Gammaproteobacteria > Enterobacterales > Alteromonadaceae > JABSOG01. Next base: position 4,663 of record JABSOG010000077.1, read on the forward strand.
CAATATCTCACGTAACACATAGCTATTTTATTCATTTAAAATCAATGAGCTATAGCCGATTCAAGATTCAAGACCTGCCCCCAAAGTTCCATATGAATATTTTTGAGAGAGTTTATCCTGGTTTTTATGAATTCTTCAATTTCCATTAGTGTCTACTCTTCACTTACTGTACTACATAATGTCTTTTACTTTTCCTAAAAGGGTATCGGTAAATTGCCCCCAGTATGCTGTCAAATCTTCATATTTTTCAGGATCTTCATCCATGGCCTGTGCTTTTGCAAAAGCAATAACCATAAGTGTTAGTCCCTCAACAGCGCGTCGAGCCGCATAAACAGCATCAGCTCCAGACACATCACCTTCATTTTTCTCAGATAAATCTTTAAGCACCCCCCAAATTTCCTTATAGAACTTATGTCTAGTATTGAGACGAATAACAACCTTTTTGTCAATATGCTTAATATCCATCAAAGACTTTCCAGGAAATGACACTGTTTCCAGTACAAAAGGTAAGTCTTTATTTTTAAGTACGTACGCATCTTTGTCGTCTTCAGAAACACCATGTCCTGCATCTTCTGCTAGCTCAGCCAACTCCTCTTCAAATTTCTGTTCAGCTTCTGCTTCAGATAAATCACTGTCACCACGGTTTTTTGGCATCGTCTTGTCTGCGGATGCTACAGCAGCGAGAACCGGATTAAACCGTCCACCAGTTTCCTTATCATCGTTTTCAGCCTGCGCCCATGCGTCGCCTAGCATTTTTCTCGCACTATGTAAGTAAGGGACTAAAGCTTTGCGAATTTGGATGCGTAAATCATCAAAAGGCTCAACACCCCTTTTAACATTTCTAACCCCAAAGTAGGCGTCAAAAGCAGGCGTAAATGAAATCTCGATACCAATAAAACGATCTGGGTCAGCCACAGCCCTATTAAATATTCTCGGCACATTGGTATAAGCAATTTCTCTATCTGAACGAACAAAGCTAATTAAACCTTCTGTGTCTTTAACTCGTAATTTTCTAGCCAATTCATCACCGCCCATCCCCCTTTTCCTAGTAATTTCTCTGGGATACAGCGTTACTGTTAAAGTTGCTTTATGTTTGCCTTTACTTAGTAATAGAACGTCTTCGGCAATTATTGTGGCTGGAAAATGCTTATATCCTGTTGTTCGCCTTCTTCCTTTTGTTTGTTTTTTTAGCTCTTTGGTTAAAGTAATATCCGTCCAAGAGCCCTCCATACGAATTAAAGGATCAAAATGAACAATTGGAGTATCGTTTAGAGTTAATTTAATACCATCATCGATAAACCTCCGAAAAATACGCCCTAATTCCTTGGTTAACTCAGCCGTTAACTCATCTGTATTGGTTGGCATGCGACCAGCAACTAAACGGTCCACTTTACTCCAGACAACCAGTGTGCCCGTTCCTTTTGGCATCATGCATTTGCAGTCTTTTGGTATAATTTTACTTGTTGGAGACTGTACTCCGACCTCGTTACCGTGACCTTTTTGTTCCAAACCGATAGCATCATCCAAGTCAAAACAAACATAAGACCAATCATCCTCGGCTTTATCTCTACTCCAACATTCGATTTTTAAGGCAAAGTTAAGCGCGGCAAGCTTGGCACCAACGCCATATTTACCAATTGAGTCTTCACTCATCCATCTAGTTGAATACCCAATTACAAGATAATGGTGAAGAATATTCCCTGACATGCCAATACCATCATCAGTAAAAGCAACTCGATCTATATGTTTTTTACCTCTATCATTTTCAGTTTCAAAGAGTCGAACGTGTATATTATTTGCTTCTGCTTCAATTGAATTGTCAATAACCTCTGCAACAGCTGTAGAAAAACTATACCCGGAATCTCTAAGTGACATTAGAGCTTGCCCAGGCTGTATTATTTGAATTTTTTTGTTTCTGATATTTTTCATTTTTTATTCCTTTCTAATAGTTTGGCAATGGGACATAGCTCGCTAGATCAATTTAGGAAGGCTACTAACTTGATAAACAGGCAACATAGACCTAACGCCTCTTTTAACACTCCATAAACGCCAAACGCTAACCTCGGTTTAGCAATATCTTTTTTGTTGGTACATGCTTGCCCCCAATAGAAATGCACACACCAAGAGCATGCTCGACTATTCACACCTTTCGTTGTTGGCCACACTGCCGTCGATACGTCGAACGGATTTTCGATGTAGCTATGGTAGCAGAGGTGAGCTTGCGTAAATGTGCCGTAATTAATCCAAGAATGGCCTGATTTATTCGGCAGCAATGTAGCTCTACAATTTTTATTCTTAGCTGCTGACACGCGTAAACTAGTGCGCCCAAATTTGCAATTTGATAGTTTCATCCGAATACCTCCTTCGCTGCACGTTGCTTAAAACGTTGGCGCATCTTCATAATTGCCGCAGTTGAGATACCAAGTTTTTTTGAGGTTTCAGTTGCAGAATAGCCCATGAGCCAATCTTTTATACAAATCAACATCTTACCCCCTAATTTCTGAGCAAAACAAATTAAGCGTAAAACTAACTCTTGGTTAAGCATATTTATTTCTATATTAGAGCCAAAAGACTCTATCGAATCCAAATAGTTTTCTTCGTAAAGTTCAGAGGCCAAGTATGTTTTGTTAGTTCTATTTTTTCGCCGTATTATGGTTGTTTTCGCATGCCTGAAATTATTGTGAGCAAGGTATTGCAAGGAGGATTTTTGATCTTCTAGAGAAAGACCTGCTGCGTGATCGTATATGTCAAAATCACTGCCGTTTATAAAACGTAGAGAATCGTATTTTTTTTGAAGCCGAGCGTAAGCCGCCCAACAGGGGTATAGATTATTCATAGGTGTCGCCTTATCTTTTAGCAACTCACTCTTCTCGACCAAGTCACATAAAGGTATTAACCGATTAAATTGTATTGTTTTTGCCGCCCATCGCATCGCTAACAGGCAACCGTATCAAGGTGATTATAGTCTTAATTTCAACCTACTTCACACCCTTCTTTAGTATAAGGCGCCACCAAATTAAAAAAGAAGACACCACTACCTATTAATTTTTACTGGCGAATGATTTATTTCTCTTTTAGAAACTCAGGGTCAGGTCTTGAATCTTAACAGGAAAAGCGGTACCAAAGTCAACGACTCACGTAAAAAATGACTATTTCATTCCTTTAAAGTCAATGAACTATAGCCGATTAAAGATGTAAACCCAGAGTCAGGTCTTGAATTTTGAATTAAAACACAACAAACGGTAACGCCAGCGACCAGCCACTTAAAACACGGCCATATTATTCTATTAATATCAAAATGTTATTACCAATTCAATATTCCAGACCCAAGCATTTTTTTTGCCCAAAACCGTTCAAAAAACAGGCGAAAGGTGTGTTTTTACACTATATTTATATACAGTATCTTATTTTTATATATTGTAATGTGGAGAAGAAAATGGGCCCAATGCACTGGAACATAATGGATGGCATCAACGATGAATTCAAGCACGATAGCGATGGCGAACTTGCCGACAAACTGACTTTGCTGGCCGGTCAAATTAATGCTGCTACGTATCGTTTTTTAAAATTGTTGGCCGAATTTGACAGCCGTAAAGGTTGGTGTAAACACGGCATTCGTTCTTGCTCGGCGTGGTTAAACCTAAAATGCTGCATGGCATCAGCAACTGCCCGCGAAAAACTACGAGTGGCCCATTGCCTTGAAAATCTGCCTGAAACCAATTTGGCCTTTGAAAATGGGGTACTCAGTTATTCAAAAGTACGCGCCATAACCCGGGTGGCTACCGATGACAACGAAAAGATTTTCTTGGATATCGCCATGAGTGGCACTGCCAACCATATGGATGAACTGGTGCGCAGATATCAAAAAGTAGACGAAAGCCAGCAACCAGTAGAGCAAGGTGATGAGTATCAAAAACGACAATTGAACTATTTTCAGGACCGTGAAGGCATGTGGATCATTCGGGCAAAACTACCGCAGGTTGAAGGTGGCTTGCTGATCAAAGCGTTAGAAGAAATCAGCAGACAGCAGAATAAAAATGATTCAGCGGAAGCGACTGCACAGGAACAAAATGATTCAGCAGAAGCGGCTTTGGTTGAACAAGCCAGTTACAGCCAAAAACGTGCAGACGCGATTGCGGCGCTAGCTGAACATTTCATTGCTACCGCAACAGTTGATGACGAAAACGGTGGTATCAAAGCATTGGCAGGTCATGAGCGATGTCAGGTGGTACTGCATGTTCAGGCCGAAACACTACAGGCTGAGCATGAACACGGTGATGGTTGCAATTGTCATTACGATGCACCTTTTCTTGCCCAGTCTCATATAGACCAGCAATGGATCACCCCGGCAAACGCTAAACGATTCAGTTGTGATGCCAGTATATTGACTGCTGTAGAAGATAAATACGGTAATGTATTGAATTTAGGACGGAAAACCAGAACCGTCAGCCCGACATTGAAGCGTGCGCTGGACATCAGGGATACATCCTGTCGTTTCCCCGGCTGCTGTGCAAACAAGTATGTTGATTTTCATCATATTCAGCACTGGTGCAATGGCGGAGAAACTGAGCCGGATAATCTTATCAAGTTATGCCGATTTCACCATGACCAACTACACCAAAGTTATTACACCATTCATTTACAACAACAAAGCGATAAAAACTATGGGCATAAATGGCTATTCATAGCCGCAACCGGTGAAGTTATAGCACCCAATTCTGTATTACCGATGCCCAAAACCAAAGATTTTATGGATACACAATGGCCAAACATCAACAGTAACACCGGGGTTTCCCGTTGGCAGGGCAAACCATTGGATTATCCAAGGGCACTCATAGATTTACTTTGGTGCAAGCGACATAAAGCCCGTTACCATGGCAATAAATAAGGGCTTGATAACTGCCCTGCCCATACTACCTGAGTCTTCATGGCGAAATGTTGCTTGTGTTGTGTATCACGTGGCGATACACTTAAGTTCTATTAACCAGATAACATTATGATTAAAGGATTTAGACACAAAGGATTAAAGAAGCTTTTCAACAAAGGTGACACCTCCGGTGTTATGCAGTCTCACGTCAAAAAGCTTCGTAATATATTGGTTCGTCTAGATGCGGCTAAAACAATTCAAGATATGAATTCACCCGGCTCGAACCTGCATCAACTGACCGGCGACCTTGACGGTCAATGGGCTGTTAAGGTCAACGGTAACTGGCGCGTCTTTTTTGAGTTTGAAAACGGTAACGCTTACCTCGTTGATTACGACGATTATCATTAAACTTATCATTATAAACAGGTGAACCTATGATGTTTGACCCTCCACACCCCGGCGAAACACTCAAAGAACTTTACCTTGATCCGCTTGATTTAACCATTAGCGCAGCGGCAAGAGCACTAAACATGACACGTTCTGCCTTATCTGAAATAGTAAACAGTCGTCGCGGTATTTCTCCATCTGTCGCTATAAAGCTGGCCAAAGCATTTGGTGGAACTGCCGAGTCTTGGTTGCATCAACAAGCCGATTTTGACCTTTGGCAACAAACCCAAACGTATAACGCAGATGATGTTGAAGTGATTCATGCGGCGTAATGCTAGGCCTAAGTCTCAACATAAGAAAAATCGCAGTCAACCAACAAACTTAGCCCTAAAGCCCGTAGGGTTCAGTCCAACCACTTTATTGAAGATTTTACGAAAACCGTTAACATCATCGTAACCCACCAGCGCAGCGATTTGCTCTGTGGTTTTGTTGGTTGTTTCTAACAACTCACAGGCCTTTTGCACCCTAACCCTTTGAATATACTGCACAGGTGTATGTTTGGTCGCTGCGCTAAACTGCCGTAAAAACGTTCGTTTTGTCATAAATACACGTTGTGCCAGTGCTTCAACGGTCAGTTGCTGGTTGTGATTGGCCTGAATAAAATGCTGAATAATGAGTATTTGCTCAGCGCCATGATCGAACCTGGGGTTAAAACACTGGTAATAACGTTGCTCCCTTTTGCCCGTATCAACAATCAAATACTTGCCCAATGCCCGCATCACCGTTGGTTTCATATACTGTGCAACGATTTCGAGCCCCAAATCTAACCACGACATCAACCCACCGGCGGTGATGATGTCAGCATCATTAATCAGTATTTTATCGACACTTAACACCACCTCAGGATATTTGTCAGCAAACACATTAGCCAACTGCCAATGTGTGGTGACCTGGCGTTGATTTAGCAGCCCGGTGTCAGCCAAAATAAAAGTCCCTGCACAGGCTGAACACAACACCGCACCATTTTTGTGAGCATGGTTGAGGTAATCAATAAGCCTATTGTGTGGTGCCAAATAATAATCACCGCCCAGGCTTGGCGGCACAATAATCACTTGACGATTGCCCTGATGTGCAGGCGTTAAAGACGACTCCTCTTGGATATCTACAACAAATTCAGTGGCCTGCCCCAGCTCTTGCGCCTTTTGATTGGCAATAAAAAACAGTTCGTTTAAGCCATGAACGGCGGTTTGCAGTGAGTTAGCGTAATCGATGATCTGCACATTAACGTAATTTGTCACTTTTATACCTTATGTTGGCATTAATGCCATAGGTCGGGTTAGTCGATATTACACATAATAAGCCTCGAATCTCAAACGTTATTGTCAAACACACTTAGGAGTAACACTTATGTCTAACATCGCATTGCTTTTGGTCGACTTTCAAAATGACTATTTCTCAACTCACCAAGGCGCAAAGTGGCCGCTGTCAGCAACCGAAGCGGCCGCAGATAAAGCGGCCGAATTGCTGGGTAAATTCCGCGAAAAAGGCTTGCCGGTCGTTCATATCCGTCATGAATTTACGACCGATGAGGCACCCTTTTTTTTACCGCAATCAACAGGTGCAAAAATTCACTCAAGTGTTGCAGCGATTGACAGTGAGCCGGTTGTTTTAAAGCATCAAATAAACAGTTTTAGAGAAACCGAACTGGCTGACATACTCAAGCAATCAAACGTAGACCAGCTGATTATAGTGGGGGCGATGAGCCATATGTGCATTGATGCCGTTACCCGAGCGGCCACCGATTTAGGGTTTCAATGCCATGTCGCACACGATGCCTGTGCGACACTAGACCTTGAATTCAACGGTGTGACAGTACCGGCACTACATGTTCACAGTGCTTTTATGGCCGCGTTAAGCTTTGGTTATTGCAACGTAGACAGCACCAGCAACTTGATGTCGCTGGTGTAGATGGGTATTAATCACAATGCCCAAGTTTTATTGATAAACGTCAGGGCATGAGTACGAAAAGTTTTATAATGGGGTTTTTCTAACATCAAAATATGCGAACCGCCGTCGATTTTAATCAACTTGTTGCCGGGGCGCTGGGCGATTTGAGCAAATCCTTCATTTAGCTTTGGCCAGTTTAACAAAGAGTCTTTTGAACCGCCGATAAGCAACACAGGCGGTAGCAGCTTTTTCATATCAAATAATGCTTTGTTACCGCTGGTCAGTAAATCTCGGCGACCACCGTTAGGGCTTGAATGACCATCGAATCGCCAGCTGTTTGATAAGAATGTTGCGGCGACCACCTCTTCAACAATTTGGTAATCAATTGCGCCTTTTGCATTCTGTTGAAAGTCACTGGCGGCATGTTGCCAAGTATTCTCATGCCAAGCGGCTTTGGGTGGCTCACTGCCCAAACGAATATAAATGGGCGCATATAACACCATGTTTTGCACCCAATCGGGTTGGTGACTTGCCATTCGAGCCGCCACAACGGTTCCCCAACTCCAGCCAAATAACGACACTTTATCAACTTTCGTTGTGTTGCGAACATGCGCAACAACCGCTTTTAAATCCTGGGCGGCATAGTCGGTATTAACCACAAAACCATTGGTTGGCCTGCTCGATTGACCGTAACCGGTAACATCAAACAACCAAACACAATAACCCTGCTTAGCAAAGAAACGGGCAAGACTATAGTCTTTAACATCTACATCAAACTCGTGTGACGAATAGGTCAAACCGTGGGCAAACACCAGCTGGCGGGCGGGTGACGCTTTTTCTGAGAGTGCTTGCTTTTGAGGGCAAATTTGGCGGGTATACAGCTTCGCATCAGGTCGTTGAACAAAGGCCTCTTTTACCACCAATTCATCTGCCCATGCGCTTGTTCCAGCTAACATCAACATGATGATAAAACCGGCGAAAATACGAGTTACTACACCAATCATGATTTACCTCTTTGTAAAGTGTCGTTAAGTTCGTTCATCGAAGGCATTTCGTCGTATTGCGTGCCGTCGTCACCAATAACGTCCCAACGGGCTTTTGACTCGACAAAAAGGTGCGCCGCCACCACGCTATCGATTTGCTGATCTAATAAACCGGCAGGTACCCAGTATTGTTCACCGTTTTGCATCAGGTGCGGTACCGTACTGCCGCATTGCTGGCAAAAATCGCAGCGGAAACCCGTGCTGGTTTTATATGACTTGATATCAGGGTTTGGTTTTAGCCACTTAAATTGCACTTTGTCTAAAAATGTCGCAGTGTCAGAAGTCGACCCACTCAGCTTTTGGCAAAGCGAACAATGACATTGATAAAAGTCTGGCATACTGCCGCTGATTTCAAACTGCACCTCACCACATAAACATTGACCAATCACCTGTTATCCCCTTGTTTTATAAACTATTCGCGCTGCACCATGGCATTTATTACTAACTGTTGTCAATTAACTTAGGGGAGCTTATAGGTTTCAGATACAGGCTGTTGCTGCGCTCAAACAGTACCAGAAAAAATTATCTCGGCCTGCCGAGCGTTTGCGACTATACTAGTGCGCTTTTAAGAGTCGCATTCAGATGTCTAAAATATTTATCATTGGACTACCCAGAACTGGCACCACAAGCATTAGCGTTGCACTATTAGAACTGGGATTGTCTGTGGCGCATACCGCCTTTACCAAACAAGCGGTTAAAATGGCCGACGCGATATCTGACGCCCCCTGTTTTAGCGATTACCAACAGTTAGATGCGTTATTTCCTGACGCTAAATTTATTTATTTGAGCAGAGAGATGAATAAATGGCTGCCTTCTATTACCATGTTACTCGAAAAAATGGCACCGCATTTAGAGCCAAAAACAGGCCGGTTCAACCCCATTTTAAAGCGCAGTTTTCACCACACATTCGCAGTCAAACTGCCCTTAACCCACGACACATTGGTTGAATGCTATTTACGACACCAACAGGCTGTTATGGAGTATTTTAAAGACCGCATTGATTTGTTATCGATTGATATTAGTGAGCCGGGTAGCTTACTGAAAATGAAACAGTTTTTGGGTATGAAAGCGGAGGGCAGTAGCGACTTTCCTAAATTGAATGTGGGGCGCAATGTGGCCAGCTGGAAAGAATATAAACACCCCAATAAAATCAATTCGAATTTGGCCGGTATTGAGCATAGAAAATACTTTGATTATGCTTTGTAACCTCTAACCCGCTCTTACATAACGCCATCCTTAACACAGCTGATTTTTCTAACCGCATAAACCGTGGCTTTATCCAGGCTTACCCATTCCATCAACCATTCAAAGCTATTGGGTTTAAAGTCGAAAAACGTCAGTCTTATTGAACCCTCTTTGCCTGAAAAGGATTTTTGTACTCGGGTAAGCACGATTTTGTCTTTACTGCGCTTACCTTGCCAATATCGCAACGGTGCATCAGCTTTTAACGTGGAATAATAGTGCACAAACCATTGGCCACTTTTATCATCAAACTGACGAATACTGCCTGCCCCAGAACCATCTTCTTTTAAGATTTCATCTTGCACCGCACTGCCGTTGAGAATGTATTTGAATACCCAGTCCATCTTGACGGGTTTTTGCCATTGTCCATCTGGATTTCGGCCGGTATTGATGCAACTAGATTTGCCAATCATCGGCTGCCAGTCTTGCACCTGAATTGGAGCATCTGGATGCTTGCTGCCAAAAGGTATTTTAACTGAAACATCATAACTGCCCAGCGGTTTCGCCAACAAGGAAGGGGTAAAAAACAACAGAATAACGATAGAAATGATTTGATGCACTGGGTGAAATACAGGACGATTCATAACACGCTCACTTTTATTAGACTGGTGTGGTTTAGCCTTATAAAAACGTGAAACAGTCGAATAATCAAGCTTTTTACATATTAACAATCGCTTTGTGATGAATACGTAAGAATTGATGGCAATGCAGCGCTTCGCCATAGAAAGCTAAGCGCTTACTGAGTTGTTACTTTACAAGCTTGATATCAACGACACGAATACAAGCGATGGTTTGGGAATCGCCAGAAATTGGATTATGAATATCAATTTTTAATCCAGATGTAAATGCCAACAAAATTGTACTGTAGACCCTTTTATATGCCGCCTCGCTGCCGTTGTCTACGAAAGCATCATCTTTACGAAAATATATTTTTTGCCCTGCGCAAAGTCCGCCTCCACCACTTGTCCCCTCCCTATGCAATTGACCGATAGCCCGAAGTAACAAGACTCACAAAGTATCATTCTCAATATTGGCACTATCTTGCAAGAGTCCGGTGTATATCCCGCCCAAATCCAGCAAGGTTTGATGGTCGCCACGCTCGACGATTTCGCCGCCGACCAACACCAGTATCTGGTCAGAATGACGAATGGTACTCAAGCGGTGGGCAATGGCGATCACAGTTTTGTCGTTAAACACTCGGCTGACCGCCTTTTGAATCAGCGCTTCGGTGATTGAATCTACCGAGCTTGTCGCCTCATCTAACATCATCACCTGCCCGCCTTGGGCTATGGCGCGGGCAAACGAAATTAACTGAGTCTGTCCGGCAGATAAGTTGCTACCGCTATTGGTCAGTTGGCAATCATATTGGCCGGGCAAGGCCATGATAAAATCGTGGGCGTAGACATACTTTGCCGCTTCAACCACCGCAGCTTCGCTGCTCTTTTCACTTCTCAGCGCAATATTAAAACGAATACTCTCTTCAAATAGAAAAGTGTCTTGCTGCATCAACGAAAACAGATGCAACATGCTGTTTTTGGGGATTTTCGACAGTTCGATGCCGTTTAATAAAATGCTGCCCTCGTAGTCCATATACACTTTGTTCAATAAACGCATGATGGTAGATTTGCCTGAACCGGTGGTGCCCACCAACGCCAATTGCTCGCCTTTATTCAGGTTAAAAGAGACCTCTTTTAGCACATAGGGTGTTTGCTCGTTATACCTAAAGCTTACGTTGATGAATTGCAAAGACTCAAAGTCGGCCAAGTCATCTTTAATCTCATCGGCTGCGTGCAAAACCCTGCCCTGCTCTTCTAAAGGTTCTATAAACAACGCTTCGATATGCTCAAATGCGGCGAAAGAGCGCTGAATCGAGGCAATCTCAGAGGTAAAATTACGCAACGGCACAAAGACCTTTTCTAAAGTATTAATGAAGGCAATCAATACCCCAAGCGTCACTGTTGCCGCCAGCACTAATTGGGCACCATACCAAATGATAAGGCCAATGGTGATGGTGGTTATGCCGGTGATCAGTGAAAACAGGGTGGCATCGTATTTGTTGGTTTTCAGCTGCGCCCGCATAAATTCGCTGGTATAGGCTTTATACCGACTTTCGACTTCTTGCTCAGCACCATACAACTGCACCGTTTTCACCCCCGACAAACATTCTTGTAAAAAGCCCGTGCCTTTGGCCAAAGCGCTGCGAGTGATGAGGTAAAAGGCGCGCAGTTTGTTGCGAACAAATTGGGTGAGCCACAGGATGGGCGGAAACACCACCAAAATAACCAAAGTGAGCTGCCAATTAATAACAAACATAAAAATCAATACCGCCACGGTATTAATAGAGTCTTTAACCAAGCTTAAAACGCCCAGTACAAAGGATTCACCAATGGCCTCTAAATCACTGGTTAATCGAGACAAAGTCACGCCCGAAGGGGTTTTGTCGAAATACGTTCGGGGTAAGTGGAGTACCCGTTGAAACAATGCCGAGCGCATATCAAAAACCGCCAATTGTCCGGTTTTACGTAAAAAATACGAATACAAAGCATCGGCCAAATAGTTGACGATTAACACCAAAACCATCCAAGCAATCAGCTGGTATAACCCATCCAACTGACCCGCCATCAGCTTGGTATCAATGATTTGAATGACTAACCACGGAAACAACAGGTTGGCGGCAATCGACAACGGCATCATGGCCAGCCCAAATAGGGCGTATTTTGGATATTGTTTGGCGTATTGATAAAAGTGTTTTAAGTAGTGAAAATCCAGTGCCTTGATCATAAGCTGGCCTCCTGCTCTTTGGATTGGGCATCTTGCTGTTGCAACGCCCAGGTTCGCCGGTAATAGTCAGACGAGGCAAGTAGTTCGGCATGGCTGCCTCTGGCAATGATCTCGCCTTGTTCTAATACCAAAATTTCATCCATATTTTCTAACGCACTGATACGATGAGAGACCACCAGCAGGCTTTTATCTTTGATGTGTTCAAACACCGAATTGAGTATTTTACGCTCGGTTTCGTAATCAACCGCCGACAGCACGTTGTCCATTATGATCAAATCGCCCGGGGTGAGTAACGCCCTAGCAATACTTAACCGTTGTTTTTGTCCCCCCGACAGCATAATGCCTTTTTCACCGACGATGGTCTGCTCTTTATCACCGAAAGCGCGAATGTCTTCGCTCAACTGGCTTAATTGCAGTACTTGCTGAACTTGCTCATCGCTGATGGGTTGCGCCAATTCGTCAGAGCCAAAACGAACGTTTTTTTCGATGGTATCAGAGAACAAATACGCTTCTTGGGTCATGGTGGTAACAAACGATCGCAAGTCTTGCCGAGACATTTGGCTGATGTCGTGGTCACCCCAAAATATTTGCCCGGGTTCGACGTCTAAATAGTGGTTTAGGCAATTAACCAA
>JABSOG010000779.1 GCA_013216025.1 Algicola sp.
ATCCACTTGAACTGTTTGCAGCCGCCTTCGAGCACCAATTCGCTAAACGCGTCACGGGTACCAGAAGTTGGTGGTGGGCCCAACACTTCAATTTTAGTGGCAGGCAACGACGAGTTAACGTCTTGCCAGGTTTGATACGGGTTAGGCACCAGTGTGTGGCTGCCATCAGGGGCCGGTACGTCTTTGGCCAGCGCCAAGAACAGGTCTTTGCGAGACAGGTTCAATTGTTTGGTGCTTTTAGCGTTGGCAATCACAATGCCATCGTAGCCAATCAAAACTTCGGTGATGTTTTCAACACCATTGCGTATACACATCGAAAATTCGCTTTTTTTCATGCGACGTGAGGCGTTAACGATATCTGGTGTGTTAATGCCTTGCCCAGCACAAAACAACTTCATGCCGCCACCGGTACCGGTCGACTCGATTTTTGGGGTTTTGAATCGGGTCAATTTGCCAAATCGTTCAGCGACAACGGTGCTAAAAGGATAAACGGTTGAAGAGCCCACAACGTTGATAGTATCTCTACCCTTGGCCGAAGCCTGAGCCGAGGTTGCCAGCATTCCGGTAAAAAGAGCCGCAAAGAGTGCAGTAGAGATTGCTGTAGGGAATGTAGTAAAGAGCGCGAGTACGTTAGATTTCATGTTGATACCTGTTTAATAACACTGATTTGAATTGCGGTATAGGTTAATCAGCGAGTGTGACAAGTATATGAATTGAATATGACAGTTTGATTACATCTGCGGAGCTTAGGGGTTTTCTTGCGCTTTGCGCGGACACGCTACGCGTTGAAGGTCAAAAGCCTCAACACGGAGGCACGGAGCCACGGAGGAAAGAAAGAGAAAAGATTAAAAACGGAAATATTATGTTGGTTGATTTATGGGATCCGCTTCTGGTTTTCTATTTTGCCTTTTTAGTCTTTTTGCTTTTCTCCGTGTACCTCCGTGGCTCCGTGCCTCCGTGTTGAGATCTTTTGAACTTAAAAGGCGCAGCCGCCCGGCGTAGCCATCAAAGAAGACGATACACAGGAAAATAAGCCGTAAAGGTAGACCCACGGCCGAGTTCGCTCTGAATATCCAAGTACCCACCATGATTCTCAAGGATATGCTTAACAATAGACAGCCCCAATCCAGTGCCGCTGACCTCTCGGTCGCGCACCGTGTTAACCCGATAAAAACGCTCGGTTAGTCTTGGAATTTCTTCCTCTGCAATGCCTTCGCCGCAATCGATTACCTGCAACCCTGCCCAGCCTTGGGCGTTGACCGTCCAGTCGATTTTGACCACCGAGCCCGGTGGCGAGTATTTGATGGCGTTGCTGATCAGGTTTTCGCACAAGCTGTATAACTCAGTTTCAACGCCCTTAATTTGTATCGGCGCATTCAGCGACGATTCTAAGGTATAGCTGTCGCCCGTTTGTGAGTGGTCGCCCGTTTGTGAGTGATCGATCAGCAGCTTGTCGATGATCGCTATCATGTCTACCGGCTCACCGCTGTCTTTTGAATACAGCGCTTCTTTTTCGACCAACTTCGACAGGCTCAGCAGATCATCCAAAATTGATACCATGCGCAACGATTGTTCATGAGCATTGTCCACCAACACACCCATGCCTTTGGGCAATTGTGAGTCGGTCGACATCATTTCAAGATAACCTGAGATCACCGTCAAGGGCGTGCGTAATTCGTGAGAGGCGTTTGAAATAAAGGCTTTTCGGAGTTTTTGCACCGCCAGAATTTGGCTGATATCTTTAGCGGTGATCAACTTTTGATTATCGCCAAAGGTCACGCAGGTCACCATCAACACAATATTGTTGTCTACCGGTGAGACCATTTGTATTGAGGTGCTGGCATCGGCGCTGTTGATCACATTTTGCAGTTCGGGCTTGCGCACCAAATTGTCGATACGCTGACCTTCATCTATGTATTTGTTGACGCCAAGGGTGGCTGCTGCGGCGCTGTTGACCCACACGATCTCTTGTTGTTCATTAAGCGTAATTGTGGCATAGGGCAATGCCGAGATAGTCGATTCGAACCGGCGCAGCAATTGTTTAAGGCGGTTTTTGTGTTGGGTATCGCGTTTTTGGCTACGATAAACATGCTGGACTATCAAGGCCCAAATGCCATTGGCATTGGGCGCAGACTCGGCTTTGGCACCTCGGCGAATCCAGCGCTCGAAAGCCCGTAATTGCACCAACGTCCAGCCGATATAAGCCGAACAAGGCAACAATACCGCAACCACCCAGTATCCAGTCATCAGGCCAATCAATAAACCACCGGCTATCAGTAACAAAATGCGCGTATATTCTTGAGTCCATGCATTATTCATTAAATGGCCTTGCTTGTGACAAACATATAACCCATGCCCCTAACGGTGGTAAACAACTTGTCTAACCCCGATGGTTTAAACAATTTTCGCAATCTCAACATGTGGACATCCACGGTGCGTTCTTCAACATAAACCGCGGTACCCCAAATGAAATCCAGTAATTGGCCGCGAGTATACACTCTATTTTGATTTTCAAGAAAAAATCTCAGCAGTTTAAATTCGGTTTGACCAATGTGGATCATTTGATCTTCGATTGACAATTGACGAGTAGCCAAATCAAGCACAATACCCCCGACCTCCAGTTTTTCGTCTTTCACCGAAGTGGTTCTGCGCAGCAACGCTTTCACTCTGGCCGACAGCTCTTTAATAGCGACCGGTTTGGTCAGGTAATCGTCGGCACCCGCTTCTAACCCTTTGACAATATCCTCTTCATCTACTCGGGCAGTGAGCATCAGCATCGGCATTTTGCTGTAGACATCGTTTTTACGCAGCTTGCGCACCATTTCAACACCAGACTCACCGGGCATCATCCAGTCAACCATAATAAGATCAACGCTTTCATGACCCAGCACATCTCTGCCCTTAGCGGCACAATCGGCTTCAAGCACCCGGTAATTTTCTCGCTCCAACGCAAAGCGCAACATTTCACGGATGGGTTTAGCATCTTCGACCAACAAGATTGTTCGTGACATTTAGAGACCCCTTAAAAACGAAATAAAACCAATAACAACGGCTATGACAGCAAAAGAGTGCCTATTGTTGGCGAGAATAATGACAGTCTGATGACAAGGGAAGATAAATGACGTTTTTGTTACACAGAGGGATCGTTTACGGCTGGTGGAACAAGGTTAAATCGGTCGATTGCGGTATCGGGGTGATTCAACCCCAGAGTTTTGACATCGCTGTCTAGCGCCTGTTCGTAATATTCAATGGCTTTGTCATATTCGCCCAACTGGCCATGGGCGCTGCCAAAGTTGTTGCGATGCACCGCTACCAACTCACCAAAGGTGTTTAAATCACTAGACAGTGCCCTTTGGTAATATTCAATGACCTTATGATGGTCGCCCATGGCATTAAAAGCTTTGGCCAAATTATTGCGATAACACCGCCTACCATATGTACAGTTTAGCAGCTAATTATCTGTTATGGGTTCACTATTTTCGTCGGTTTTTTTGCGGATTTGTTGTTTACACGCGAGCACATGTTTAATGGTCTTTTCGACATTAGGATCGGGTAAAAACATTTGAATCAAGATACCCAGCGCAATCACAGCAGATTTTCGCTGCCGCGCCCAGTAGATGAGTTTGAGCATCAAAACTAATGCAGCTGCAAACAACAGCCAAGGCAGAACTTGAGATAAAATTGAGGGGAGAAACTGATTGATGATGTCCATAAATACCTCCGGTTAAGGAGGCATTTATGGGGCTAATGCTTAAAACTCAAGCGTTGTTGCCTTAATAAAACCGACCTTGATACTCGTTAGAGTTGACAATTGCATCAATCAACAAAGCCGAATCAGTACCTGTACTTAATGCATCGAACCAAGAGGTGAACTCATCATCGGTAGGCGCACGACGATGCAGCAGGTTAAACAATACCACGACTTTATCGCTGTGCTCACTTTTAAGCAGATTTTCTTCAGATTCACTGAACTCAATCATCATGCCGCCTCTAGACAAATCACCTGAGTCCAAACGCCCTTGCCAATAAGTCATACCATCACTTTCTGGCAAACGAGACATGACATTTTGGTAAACCAAGTTGACAAAATCGCCATTCGACAAACTACCATAGCGGCTTTGGAACTCGTCACTGGCGACAAAAGTATCGGCCATGGCACGCAGGCTCAAGCCATTGTCATGGCGAACAACCCAATGTATCAAACCGTTAAAGTCTGGACGTCTCAAGAAAGACGCTGAGTACAAACGGTTAATGGCTTCGCGTTTGGCATTGACCGTCTCACTGTCAAGTAACTGTTTGCTCC
>JABSOG010000780.1 GCA_013216025.1 Algicola sp.
CTTATGTCCGCCAAGTGTTTGAAGACACGCTGGCCGGAGAGCGCAACCATCAGTTGGTTTATCGTAAACGACTAAGACGCAAACTCGACCAATACGTCAAAAACGTGCCGCCCCATGTACGGGCAGCCCGCCTCGCCGACGAGCAAAACAGACGCAACGATCGCCCACTACAATATCAACACAAGGGTTCAATATCGTACATCATGACAGTTCACGGACCAGAGCCAATAGAATATCAAAGCAACATGATTGACTATGACCACTACATCGAAAAACAACTGCTACCCGTCGCCGATGCGATACTGCCCTTTATTGGCTTGTCATTCGACAAACTGATTAACCAACAAATGGGGCTTTTTTGATAAATCTGCTTCGCATCTTTATTTTTTGGCCTGCGGCCTGAAGGTCAAAAGCTTCAACACGGAGGCACGGAGCCACGGAGGAAAGAAAGAGAAAAAGCGAAAAGATGAAAACGACAGGCAAGGTCAAGGACGATATTTGTTTTGGGTATTATAATTCCAGCTAGACTCCCTAAATCATTTATCTGCCTTGTTTTTGCTTGTAAGTCTTTCCTCTTTCTTTACTCCGTGACTCCGTGCCTCCGTGTTGAGATCTTTTGACCTTAATGGCCGCAGGCCAAAACCCAGCCTAAGCCGTCTCGCCACCAGAATGATTCTTCATAAAAACCAAGCAAGCCGAACTCGTCACCACAGCAAACAACAACAAATAGCAAAAAGGCACCGCCGTGCCATCATACATCAAGGCTAGTATCGGTCCTGACAACGCACCACAGCCAAAGCGCAAGGTGCCGATAACCCCAGTTGCCGTGCCTGTCTGCTCAGCAAACTCGATCAAAATCAGTGCGTCATTGTTGGCGCTCAGTACAACAATACCGGCCAAAAATATCGCCAAAAAGGCGACTGTCCAGTAAAGGTGCCAACCCAGCAGGTTAACAATAAGCAATAAAATCGCCGTAATGACCGACAGCGATAGTGCCCCTTTGAGCATATTTAAAGAGCCATACCGACTGACAATGCGGGTATTGATAAAACTGGCCAGCAGAAACGCCGCCACATTTATAGCAAACAATAAGCCAAACATTTTTTCGCTGACACCAAAAACCTCCATATAAATAAAAGGGATAGCAGTTAAATAACCAAAAAATGACATGGTCGCCAAACCGACGATAAAGATGTAGCGACGCACCTTTTTTTCACTCAGAACAATGGCATACGATTTAAAAAAGGTGTTAAACAGGGTGTCGGTTCGGGGTTTTGTTGCCACTTTGGGCAAAGAAAATGTGGCCAATGCCAAGATTAATGCCGCATAACTGCCAAGCGTGATAAAAATCAGCTCCCAGCCATGTAATTCCATCAACAAAATGCCCACGGTGGGCGCCACCATCGGGGCCACCATCATGATCATGCTGACATAACTCATGCCCTTGGCCATGTTCTTGCCATAAATGGCCCTAATGTAACCCGATATCGGCACGGTTGCCGCAGCACCAATAAACGCCTGAATAAATCGTAACAGCAAAAAACTGGTCACTGACTCACAAAAGGCCAGTGCGCCCGTCGACAACGCAAAACCGGTCAAACCCAGCAATACAATCGGGCGGCGACCAAAAATATCGGCCAGTGGACCAAAAAACATTAAACCTGCGGCGTACCCGGCCAAAAACAGACTTAAGGTCAACTGCATCATGCTCATATCGGTATTTAAATCTTTAGCGATAACCGTCATGGCAGGTAAATAGGTGTCTACAGCAAAGGGGGTGATAGCAACAATAGATGCCAGCAAAGGCAAAAACAATTTAAGCGAAAATGGGCTCTCTATAGAGGAGTCAGGTGAGTTCAATGGGTGATTATCTCGTTGATGGCGGTGGCCGATTATACTGTATTTCTGGAGGGAATAACCAGCATCCTAAGATACTGGTTTTATCAGTCAAACTAACCAAACACTCGGTTTTCTTGCTCAGCCACCCGAATAAAGGTGGTGCGTTTAGACAATTCCTTAAGCCGTATAGCCCCAACATAGGTACAAGTAGAGCGCACGCCACCAAGAACGTCTTTAATGGTATTCAGTACAGGGCCACGATAAGCAATTTCGACCGTTTTGCCCTCTGACGCCCGGTACTCGGCAACACCACCAGCGTGTTTGTCCATCGCCGTTTGTGAACTCATACCGTAAAACAATTTGAATTTTTTGCCGTCACGTTCAACCAAGTCACCGGCACTTTCATCATGCCCGGCAAACATGCCGCCAATCATGACAAAATCAGAGCCGCCGCCAAACGCTTTAGACACATCACCCGGCGTACTGCAACCGCCGTCAGAGATGATTTGGCCGCCCAAACCGTGGGCCGCATCGGCGCATTCCATTACAGCAGAAAGCTGCGGATAACCCACGCCGGTTTTGACTCGTGTGGTACAGACCGACCCAGGACCGATGCCGACTTTAACAATATCGGCGCCAGACAAAATCAGTTCTTCGACCATTTCGCCGGTGACCACGTTACCCGCGACAATGGCTTTGTCGGGGAATGCTTCGCGCACCTTACGCAGATAACTGATGAAGTGCTCAGAATACCCGTTAGCCACATCGATACAAATAAACTTGAGTTTTTGTTCGAGGCTCATGATTGTTTTAAGTTTTTCAAAATCGCCATCAGAGGTACCAGAGCTAACCATAATGTTGTTGGTAATGTCGGGTTGTTGTAAAAATGTCTGCCATTGTTCGATGGAATAATGTTTGTGAATGGCGGTCAACATATCGTGTTCAGCCAGAACCCTGGCCATTGCAAAGGTACCGACAGTATCCATATTGGCGGCGATGACAGGTACACCTGTCCATTGTGAGTCAGAATGTTTGAGTTTAAACGACCTTTGCAGACAAACTTGGGAACGACTTTTAAGAGTCGAACGCTTGGGTCTGATTAAGACGTCTTTGAAACCCAGTTTTATTTCAGTTTCTACGCGCATAATCAACCTAATTGTGTGAAGTAATATAAAGATTCGAGCAGACAGGCAGCAGAGGAATATCGAAGATAAACAAGCTACTTGTAGTGAATCAGTGGTACAAGAGCGTGCTTATACGGAGGGATTGTGCTTTTTTTTTAGGCGAATGTAAAGGGGCTGGTGGGATTTTGTTTTTGGTGGGTGGGGGATGGGGCTTCGTTTTGGGCTGGTGGAACGGAGGCTAGCAAGGGGGACAGGGCAGTTGACAAAAAGCGGGAACGCGAGCGTTCACCATTTTTGCAAGCTGATCTGTCCCCAGCTGGTTGTGGCTGGTAGATAAAAATTAATTTCGTTTTTTTTCATTCCCATGGAATAAATTTCAAACCACAACCGTATCCATGCTGAAACTACCACACAACACAAGCCTGCTTAGGCAGACTTATTCATCCAGAGTAACTGGACTATTCGTTTTTGGAGAAAGTCGATATGAACATGAAAAAACTCGTTGTCAGTATGGCCCTTGCAGGCATTATGGTTACCCCGTTGAGCCACGCCCTGAACCTTTCAGGACTAAGCAATAACGGACTTGGCCATAACGGGCTTGGCAATCGCGAATTTAGCAAACCAACCCTGTCACCAGTAAAAATTGAAAATAAAAGCGATGCCCAATCGACAGATTTGGCGGTCAACAACCTCATTACGTTGGAAAAGGCGTATCAGGTTGTGGCAACAATTACCTCAGGCCGTGTACTTTCGGCGATGCTCGACACCGAATTTGGTGCACCTAACTACGAGTTTATTGTGCTTGAAGCGGGCAAATTAAAACAACTACTGATCCACGGCGAAACCGCTGCCGTATTGGTCGAAAATGCCATTGAAGAATTACCACTGTATAACCCAGCGCTCGACATCGGCCAAATCATTGCCTCAGTCGAACAAGCCCTTTCAGCCACCGCTTTTGCCGCTGAACTGCAACAAGAAGAAACCCACGGTGCCTACCGATTGCTGGCCGGAACCGAACAAACCCTATATGAAGTCATCGCCAGTGGCGAAACTGGCAATATTTTAATCGCCGAAAAGTTTGAAGATGAAAGCGAAGAGGATGAGGGCGAAATAGACAATGAAGACGGCAACATTGAAGATGATGCCAGCGAAGAAACAACCTACATCACCCTGATTCAGGCCATTGAAAGCGCACAAAAAGCGGCCAGTGGTAGTGTCATCAGCATCGCCTTGGACGACGATGACATGGGCGATGACGAAATGGATGACGACGAAATGGATGATGATGAAATGGATGATGACGACAAGAATGAAGACGACATGGAGGAGGGCG
>JABSOG010000781.1 GCA_013216025.1 Algicola sp.
ACCGATGGGCGCGTTGTTGACGGTTGAACCGAGCTTTGAAGAGTTCATGACAACCTGGAACGGTGCGTCTGTTCGCTCTTATCTGCAGATAATAAAAGGTACTGATATTGCGGCTTTCAATGACAAGATCGCCAAAAAGGTCAATCAGCGTGCACAAGTCCGATCGCCGGAAAAAACCTATGGTGCCTTTGTTTTCCCTCTGCTGGATGTGCATTTGCATTCTACCAGTCGTGCCGGTTTCATTCCTAACGGCAGCATCGCCGTGGTCTACTCTTTCACTGCTATTGCCTTGTTGATCCTGTTTTTGGCTTGTATCAACTTCATGAATCTGTCAACAGCCCAGGCAACGCGACGTGCCAAGGAAGTTGGTGTAAGAAAATCTCTCGGTGCCTATAACAGCCAGTTGGTGGTGCAATTCATCGGCGAGTCAGTCATCTTCTCGTTGTTGGGTTTTATCGTCTCTTTGGCTTTGGTGAGCTACTGCCTGCCGTTCTTTAACGATTTGCTGGGCGTTCAATTGTCTTTCTCAATCACAGGCTTTGGTTTGATTGCCGGTTTGACCTTGTTGTCCATTGCTGTGGGCGTGGTTGCGGGCAGCTATCCGGCCTTTTATTTGTCGGCATTTAAACCGGCGTTGGTACTTAAAGGCAACGTCAGCCGCGGCAGCTCCGGTATCTTCTTGCGTAAAGGTTTGGTTATCTTGCAGTTTGCCATTGCTTCGGGGTTGATTGTATCGACCTTGGTGGTATTCCAGCAAATGAAACTGGCACAAAGCATCCCGCTGGGTTATGAGCGTGACAACCTGGTGATCGTCAACAAAGCTGCCTCAGTATTTGATACGTTTGCCAGTCAACTGCTGACACACCCAGACATTGAATATGTGGTTAACTCACACGTTATTCCAACCGAAACACCTCGTAGTACCACCCAGGCACACTTGGCCGGAGGTGGAGCCCAAGCGGTGAGAGTGGATATCGACAACAACTTTGTCAACTTCGACTTCTTCAAAACCTACAACATTGAGGTGATCGCCGGTCGTGTATTCAGTCGTGACTACGGTCAGGATCAATATGTCGAGAATTCAGAACAACCTTCATTGTCGAGCGGTAATATCGTTTTGACAGATGAGTTGGTCAGAAGACTGGGTGTGACACCTGACGAGGTGCTGGGTCAAACCATTCTGATGGGGGCCCCGGATGCGTTGGAAAGATTGCAGGTTGTTGGTGTTGTTGGCAGCAGTTACTACAACTCCATTCGTACACCAATCAAGTCAATGGCCTACTATCTCAAGCCTGAGGGTAGGGTGCTGGACAGAACCACAATCAAGATCAGAGCGGGCGCTATGTCAAGTGCCCTGAGTCACATTGACAAAACCTGGAAGTCGGTGCAGCCGGGCGTGCCGGTGCGCAGAACTTTCCTGGATGACAACTACAATGCCTTGTATCAAGCGGAGCAGAAGCAATCAAATATGTTGAATGTATTTGCAGCATTGGCCGTAATCATCACCTGTTTGGGTTTGTTCGGACTGGCTTCGTTTACTACCCAACGCCGGGTCAGAGAGATCGGTATCAGAAAAGTGCTGGGCGCAAGCCGTTGGCAGATCAGCTGGTTAATCACCAAGGAGTTCATCACTTTGGTAGTGATTGCCAACCTGATCGCCTGGCCGGTAGCCTACTACTTTATGCGTGACTGGCTGGATACCTTTGCCAACCGTATTGACCTTGGCCTGTTGGTGTTCCTGGCCAGCGGTTTGTTGACGGTATTGATTGCCTGGGCAACGGTAGGTGGCCTGGCATTCAAAGCGGCCAGCACCAAACCGGTCAATTCACTACGCTGCGAGTAACCCGCGTTTAAGATCTGAATTATCGGTGCAGCACCCGTTGCACCGGTTTATCCAACCAGAGAAAAAAATCATGACCAACAAATTTGAAACGGCTGCCTTGCAAGAGGTCAGTGGCCGTCGACTGCTGCTTAACGTTGAGCTAAACCAGCAAGACAGCAGCCAATGGATTGAAGAAAACGCCAAGGCATTGGACAATTTGATTTCACAAAACGGCGCCGTACTGCTGCGTGGCTTGAAGATCTCCAATGCCAAACAGTATGCACACATCTTGCAAACGGTGTTTGGCGAGGCGCTGTCGAGCTACACTTATCGCTCCACACCACGTACCCAGTTGCGTGGCAACATCTATACCGCCACGGAATACCTTGAAACCGAAACCATTCCACAACACAACGAAAAAGCCTATGCCAACAAATGGCCTATGCGCTTGGGTCTGTTTTGCATGCATCCGGCAACTGAGGGCGGCGAAACACCCTTGGCCGATAGCCGCTTGATTTATCAAATGCTGCCGGACGACATCAAGCAAAAGTTCATCGAAAAAGGCGTTAAGTACGTGCGCAACTACGGCGATATTGATTTGCCCTGGCAGGAAGTATTCCAAACTGATGACAAAGCCGAAGTAGAAACGTTCTGTCGTGACAACGCATTGGAATTCAAATGGAACAGTGACGGTACGTTAACCACAAGCCAGGTTAATCCGGCGGTTGCAGAGCATCCGGTCACCGGTGAAAAAGTCTGGTTTAACCAGGCGCACCTGTTTCATGTGTCAAGTTTGCCAAAAGAGACTCAGGAGCATTTGTTGTCGACATACAAAGAGGAAGCCTTGCCAAGAAACAGCTATTATGGCGATGGTTCACCGCTGGAACCGGAGGTATTAGAGCAAATCAAGCGGGCTTATGAACAAGTGACATTCAAATTCTCATGGCAAAAGCATGACCTGTTGCTGGTCGACAATATGCTTTACACCCATGGCCGCAAGCCGTATTCAGGCAAGCGTAAAGTACTGGTCGGCATGACGCGTACGCATAGTCATTAACAACATTGTTAATTTCATTGGTTGGTGCGCCAGGCTGTTGATTTAATCACAAGGTCGCGGGTTTATCCCGCGCGGAATTTTCTATAGGTGTTTGTTAAACCAATTTACGATCTCGTTATGTGCCTTTTTTTGGTTCGTGGTTAAATCGTGATCGTCCTTTTCGTATAAAACAATTTTGTGATTTATTTTATGTTCTTTCAAAGCTTTAGCCAGTGCAATTGAATGCTTTACCGATACCATTTTATCATTGGTGCCGTGTATCAATAGAATTGGCACGTCTTTTGAAAGTTTATCGACCCAACTCAATACAGATCGACTTGCTAATTCTTTTTCTTTGTTTTTTAAATAGTTCGGAATTCTATGTATATAAACGTGCTCCATCTCTGGGCGATATTCCAATCCTTTTAACAAGTTAGACATACCTGCAATAGTTGCTACCGCTTTAATACTATCGCTTTGTTTTAGCGCTAAAAAGGTCTGCATTCCACCTCGACTAGCACCGAACATGCCTATTTTGTTCTGTTCAATGCCCTTGATATGCCCAATTATATCAAGTAACGCCGTTACGTCCTCAACATCTCTACCGCCAAATTCATCCTCAAGTGTTGCCTTGCTGTTGAACGTTCCTCTATATTGAGTGCCTATGATGGCAAATCCTTTATCAGCAATAGGGAATAGGCTGTTCATCATTGAACCAAAAACAACGGCTCCAAAGTTGCCATTGCCACCTCTGTTATAGATTAGTACAGGCACCTTTTTATCGGTGCCCTTGGGTTTAATGACATATCCGCGCACAGGATGCCCATTAACTTTGTAAGTGAACATATTACATGCCAAGTTTGCTTTATAAGTATTGAAATCCTTTTCGTTAAAAGTAGATTTAAATCGAGTTATTTCCGTTTGAACTTTTTCATCAGATTTAAATCTACGTTTGAATTTAGTACTCATAAAGCCAACCCAAGAACTATAGTCAGCGAACGGGCCTCGGAAACAATTTTTAGATTTAGAAACACTTTCACTTTGAATCAATTGATTAGAACTGGCTTGAAAACTCAGCAGTAACAATAAAATATAAGTTATTTTTCGCATTTGAATGTCCTTATGATATTTGCTTATGATATTTGAGATGGGGTCAGGTCTTGAATCGTGCATTGGTGATAATCAATTGATCTTGAGGGGGTAAAATAACAAAGTGCTAAGTGAACCCTTGTTAAATTTATCACTTAATTTGTTGAAATGCACGATTAAAGACCTGACCCCAAAGCCCACTGGTAGGAGCGAGCTCCAGCTCGCGATATTGGTCGTAGACCAATCAAATTCGAATTGGCTGCGTCAATTAATCGCGAGCTGGAGCTCGTTCCTACCAAGGGTTGCGACGGTTTCTAATCTATTGAGTTCAAATTTGTATGATTTAAA
>JABSOG010000782.1 GCA_013216025.1 Algicola sp.
TGTTTTGACTGTCAAAACCGAGTTTTGGCCGATTCTCCCCCCTTGAGGAGATTTTTTCGGCCTTGATATCAACTTTGACAGGCTCACCAAAATGCTTGCCCTTATCGCTTGAAACACTGTAGAACATGTGCTGATCGCCAGTCCACAAGCGCCACAAGGTGCCATCCGGCGCAAACTCGCTAGTGACTGTTTTGGCGCAAGTGACATCAGCGGCCACACAGCTAGCTTTTTCTTTATGGGCGTGTTTTTCGTGAGCAGTGCTCTGCCCGCTCAGTAGTACCAAAATCAATGGTACTAAGGCTAAATTTGCGATTGATTTTCTCATCATATTACCACTGGTAGTTCATGCTAAGATAAACCGTGCGCGGTGCACCCGGAGCAAATTTGGCTTTGCCATAGCTAATCTCGGCTTGCTGGGCATAGTCTTTGTCAGTCAGGTTTCGAATGCGGGCGTTAAAGCTCAAGTGCTCATCAAACTGGTAGCGAAATTTTAGGTTAGCCACACTGTAACCACTGAATTCCCGACTGTTTTCATCGTCCATCCAATAATCACCGATAGATTGAAACTCTAACATACTGCTGAACCCTTCAATGAAGCTCGGGCTATAACGCAATCGTAGGTTGGCTATATAATCTGGGGCCATTTTCATGTCGTTGCCAGAATAGTCCTTGGCTTTGCTGACACCATTTTGGTCGACTCGTCCGGCGTCTACCACAAACTCGTCAAACTGGTGTTTAGCTTTGGTGTAAGACAAGCTCAGGCTAAATGAGGGGTTAACCTGCCAATCGGTGGCAAACTCAACACCCTTGTGCGTTACTTCACCTGCATTGGCTTGGTAACGAACACCCGAATCGTCATAGGCGTTCACAATGGCGTCATCGACATTCATGGTGTATACGGCGACATCGAAGGTAACAGATTCGAAGTTTACTTTATAACCCACTTCAAAAGTGTCTGAAACCTCGGGTGAAACGCCCCCGATTGCGGTGTTACTGTCACTGTTTTTGAGGTGATACAAACTGCCCGCTGTGGGGATACGGAAACTGTTGGCATATCGTAGATATACGTTTGAATTATCGGTTAAATGATAGTTGAGGCTGGTTTTTGGGCTCAAGTGGTTAAAGCTGTCTTCTCTGTCTGCCAAAGATTGGGCACCATGACCAATGTCGCCTATTATCCCAAAATCATTATCGAACTCGTAGTTTGCGTAGTCGTAGCGCAAACCGGCCGTTAAATCGAGATTGTCGGTTAGCTGGCGTTTGTGTTGTATATAAGGCGAAATCCCAAGGTATTGGGTGGTATCGTCATAAAATCGCTCACCCTGCTCAAAGGTATCGCTGCCCCAACCAGATGTGGTAATGGTGATAGGTTGATAAGACAACTGGTCTCCTTCGGTTAATTCAACATCAACGCCAAAAGTTGTCTCAGCGCCATCTTGGTGGTCTAACCCGACCAATGCCAGCAACCCGAGTGTATCAACACTGGATTCGACTTTGGGTATGTTGTCGTTCCAGGTGGCGGTATAGTTGTTGGTGCGGTGACGGTAAAATGGGATCACCGATACGTACACGCGGTTATCGATGTGATTGGTCCACTGAGTTGACATGCGCAGGTATTTACTGTCGCGTTTGGGGGCGGTATTCAACACAGCATCTGACAAACCCGAAACCGTACGATCGATATTAAAGTCGTCTTCGAGTAAACTGGCCGCCATTTCTTGTTCCAAGTCTGAGGCGATAAATGAACTGACCAACTGCTGGTTGTCGTTGATTTGATATTCATGACGCACGGTAATTTCGCTGCGCTTAGAGCCTGTGTGCTCACGCCAGCCATCATTTTTTAAAACAGAGCCCGAAACACGCAAGCTGTTTTTATCATTGATGGCTTGTGAATGGCTAAAACCGATTTTGCCATAACCGTGTTGCCCACCGTTAAGTGCTACGCTAGTTTGTGGTTCTTTTGAGTTATCTTGTGACAGGATATTCACTGTCGCCGCAACTGATCCCGAGCCATATAAAGCAGTGCCCGCGCCTTTTAAGACTTCTAAGCGGGCAACGTTTGAGTTGAAACTAGACCACCAAAGCGCGTTGTGGTTAAAAAAGGCGGGTGATTGCAGCGGAATATTGTCTTGTAAATAAAGGTAGTAACCACCGTAGTTGATGGGCATTCGAATGGCGGCATTGTGACCCTGTGACCCTTGCAACTGGTTAATTAAGACACCCGAAAGGCTGTTTAACGATTCAGCAAGATGCTGACCATTATCCAGTGCTAGCTCATCGGCATTGACACTGTCGACTGACATGGCCAAATCGGTATCAAGGTTTTCTTTTCGGTTGGCGGTGACGGTGATGCGTTCAGTCGTGGCTTTTTTTTCTCCCTTGGTATCGATGGCTGCGACGGCAGATGAGGCAAATACGACCCCAGCAACCGCCAGTGAAATGACCGACAGGTTAAAGCCTTGTTTTGTTGAAATTTTCGGTGTGGATATGGGTGTGTGCATAACAATCCAATTTGGCGAAAAGCAATTAATTTGCCGCGATCATAAGTCGCTTTTTAGTGAATTGTAATGTGACAAAATGTCGCAGTTTATTCTTTGGTGTAAAGGATCTCGTTCAAAAAGTCTTTTTCTATCAAGTTAAGTTGCTCCAACATGCTCATGTAATCAATCATATTAACCACCTCGATAAATCTACCATATTCAACTTTACCGAAAAAGCTCACCTTAAAAGCAATGTCGAGACCACTTCTACGATGTTTGGCTTTGATTAAAACCATCCCGGCAATGCTATTTTTTTGTTCAATCAATTGCTCAATGGTGGCATGTATCGCGGTAAAAGCGATGTTAAATTTGGTGTAAAATTCATGAAATTGCCAGGTTCGGGTCATGGCCTGAGCAGTCAAACCGGTGATAATACACCTTTCGGCCAGCAGCCGGTCGATGAAAGCACCATCACCGAGGTTCCAAACTTGTTCAAACCATTCATGAGCAACCTCTGTTGCTGTTCTCATACTGCACCTGCCATAATTAAGTGTCCAAACTTTTAATAAGCGTATTAATAACAGTAGTGTAGTATTGGGTTGAACGCTATAAATAAAGCCCACAACTCCCGCTTAAACGAGCACCAACAAGCTTAAGTTGATGCAGGAAATTCGCTTTAAATTCAACAGCCTATTGATTAGACAAATCTTTTAAACATTGCTGGTGTTTATGATAATAGTCCAAAGGTTGGTGTTGCTTCTAAGCCAGTTTTAACGGCTTGTTCAAATCACCCATTTGTTCCACTGTAACGACGGGCTGAAAGCGAAAAAAGAGCACAAAAAAAGGGTATTTATCAAGTTTAACCTTGATAAATACCCGTTATGATCTAAACCTGCTTCTTATTATTCTTGTTGATTACAACTTTCCAACCTTCAACTCGTCACTGATTTTACAGTTTTTTAACTAAATTACTAGCTTTATTTAGCATATTTATTAACATTAACGTACATATTACAAACATATGAAACATGTAATTTAGCCATATCGTTGGCTTCCGTTTTACATAATCATTAATAAACAAAGAGTTATAGTGAAATGGCGAGAATAAATAGATTTTAGTAAAATCGTCACTATTGCTTTATTGCCATAAATCAACGACTATGACAGAGCCTGTTATGTAATCCTTCAGGAGTTGAGCGTGAGATCTACCCTAGTTGTCATGTTATTTTTATTACTATCCGATACGGCGTTTGCCCAATCGACAATTTTGATCACCACCGAGCATTGGCCACCAAACAACTATTTGTCCAAACAAGGCAAGATCATCGGCAAAGCCACCGAAAAAGTGCGCAAAATATTCGAAAAAGCGGGCTTGCACTTCACCATCAAACTTTACCCTTGGGCACGAGCCTATCATTTGGCCATGAATGAACCCAATACCGCAGTCTATTCTATTGTGCGTTCAACCCAGCGAGAGGCACTGTTTCAATGGGTCTGTCCGCTGATTAAACAACAACCCCTGTATTTTGTCCATCTTACCAAGCGTAAAGACATCGTGCTCGACCAGTTGACGGACGCCAAAAAGTATCTAATAGCCACGACTCGCAACGAATTTGATCATCAATTTTTGTTGCAAAACGGTTTTGTTGAAGGCCAACATTTTGAACTGACAGCCGACGACCAAACCAACATCAAAATGCTGTTAATCGGACGAACCGATTTGTTCATCAGCTCCGAACAAACCATTGCCCGTAATATCAGCCAGCACGGTGGAAAATTGGCCGATGTGCGCCTTGCTATGCCAC
>JABSOG010000783.1 GCA_013216025.1 Algicola sp.
GTTGATGAGTTTGTGGCGAAACATTTCCATCTCGCCGGTTTTTTTCCAGCGTGCCATGGCCCGCCGCAGTTCGTTGGCCTCGCCGCCGGTGAAACCCGCAGCCACCATTGCTAGTTTGATCACCTGCTCTTGAAATATTGGCACCCCCAAGGTTCGACTCAACACCTCTTTTACCGCTTCTGACGGATAACTGACGGCTTCGGTACCCTCTCGGCGGCGCAGGTAAGGGTGCACCATATCACCTTGAATGGGGCCCGGTCGGACAATGGCGATTTGGATCACCAAATCGTAATAACAACGAGGTTTGAGCCGAGGTAACATGCTCATTTGCGCGCGGGATTCTATTTGGAATACCCCAACACTGTCGGCTTTTTGCAGCATCTGATAAACAGCCTTGTCGTCACCCAAGCTGCTTATGCCAGCCATCGTCAGGCTGGTTTGGTAATGTTGTTGTACAAGTGCAAAACTTTTGCGAATGGCGCTTAACATGCCCAGTGCCAGTATATCGACCTTGAGCAACTTGAGGGTTGCTATGTCGTTTTTATCCCATTGGATCACCGTTCTGTCTTTCATGGCGGCATTTTCTATCGGCACCAGTTGGTGCAGCGGCCCTTTGGCGATAACAAAACCGCCGACATGTTGAGACAAATGGCGGGGAAACCCCCGTATTTCATCCACCAGCTGAACAAACCAACCCGCAGTGTCTGAACGCTGATCGAGCCCTAGCAAAGCCACTTGCTCTTGCCAACTTTGACTGTTGTCACGCCGGTTGATGTTTTTGATAAAAAATTCGAGCTGGGTTTCGCTGATCCCCAGCACCTTGCCAACTTCACGCAAGGCCCCCTTGAGCTTGAAGGTGTGTACCGCCGCAGCAATGGCAGCCCGATCACGACCATATTTTTGATAAATATATTGGATCACTTCTTCGCGGCGTTCGTGCTCAAAATCAACGTCAATATCTGGCGGCTCGTTGCGTTCTTTAGAAATAAAACGTTCAAACAACACGCTGATTTGGTTGGGGTCGACCGAGGTTATTTCTAAACAATAACATACCACCGAATTGGCCGCCGAACCCCGGCCCTGATAGAGAATATGGCGACTTTTGGCAAACTTGACCAAGTCATAAATGGTCAGAAAAAAGTATTCGTAGTCTTGCTCGGCAATCAGTTTTAGCTCTTTTTCTATAATGGCTCGAACGGTTGGGGTGAGGTTATCGCCAAAGCGGGTTTTTATCCCGGCCTCGACCAATTCTCTGAGATAACTGGTCGCGGTACGGCCTTGTGGCACTACCTCTGCCGGGTATTGATAACTGATCTGGGATAAGTCAAAAGTGCAGCGCCGGGCAATTTTAAGGGTTTGGTTGATGTGCTTTTTGCTGTACAACTTGCCAAGTTTTGCCAGCGGCCTTAAGTAACGCTCGGCATTGGCATACAACGAAAACCCGGCTTTGTCGACGCTCGTACCAAGGCGCATGGCGGTAAGCACATCTTGTAACGGTTGGCGGTTTTGTTGGTGCATGTGCACATCAGAGCTGCAAACCAACTCAAAACCCAAGGTTAACCCCAGCTTGGCACACAATGCCAGGTAACGTTGTTCGTTGTTTTCGAGCAGTCGCTCACAGCTAATCCAACTATCGAGTTTAACATTGTCTTTTAACCATTGGCCGGTGAGCGTGTCTTGTTGCTCGTCGCCTTGAGGCAACCACAGCAATAGGCAATGGGTCAGGGTGGTCAGGTCTTCGGTTAATAGCTGGTATTGACCTTTTTCGCAGCGTCTTCGGGTGGTGGTGATAAGCCCACACATTTCACTGTAAGCCTGACGACAAGGACACAACAACACCACGTTAAGCGTGTTGTGAATGCGAAACTCAGCGCCAACAATCAGTTTGACGGCCAATTTGAGCTTTTTGATGGCAGCATAAGCTCGCACCACACCGGCCACCGAACTCTCGTCGGTGATCGCCAGCGCTTCGTAACCGAGTTTGTCGGCCTGATTTATCAGTTCCTCAGGATGAGAGGCGCCACGCAAAAAGGTGAAGTTGCTGATGCAATGCAACTCGGCATATGAGACGGGTTCAGTCATTAGCAGCAGCCATTAGCAAAAGACATCAGCAAAAATACCCGTGTAAAAACCAATTGCCTTGCGGCTCGTTAAACAACCAGCACAACGAACCTTGTTGATCGCGGGCAATAAAATAATCTCGGTAAATCGATTGCGGACCCCACCAAGCACTGCGCACCCGCTCGGGCCCATGCAAAATGGTGCATTGCTGAGCCAGTTGCTCGGGTTGTTCAAGTAAAATCAGCGGTCTGAGCTTAGGCAATGCGGCTGCGGATATCTGCCGTTTGCCGGGGCTTGGCGAGCCTAGATTCTGGAGGCTTAAGTTTGGAGCGTTTGGGTTTGATGCACTTAGGTTAGGAGCGCAATAGCCAAAAGCAAATTCCGGGCGGTGATCTGGGTGCAACTCAATGCCGGTAATGGCTTTTTTACCGACCTTGGCCTGCAACAGGCTGATCAGCTGATTGGGGGTCATCTGGCCTTTTTGGCCCGCGCTAGAAAACAGGTCGTCTACCGTGCAGTTTTTCTCGACCAACACCCCGGTGATTAAGGTGATACCAACCACCGGGGCATTCAGTTGGGCGCGTTCAATCCTCAGGCTAATTAAGGTCATCCAGTGATCGGTTTGATATTCACCCTGAGCGCTGCTAATTTCAAGATTTGTGTCGGGGTGTTCTTTCTCTCGCTCATTGGTGCCTATGTCATTACGGTAGTGCAAGGCAATGGTCACAGTGGTCACCACCAGCTCACGAGCGAGTAAAAAGCACGACATTTGCTGGATCATCCGTTTGAGCGGAAACAACAAGACTTGTGCTTGGCTGATCTCATGAAACAGCTCCAGATACTGGCTGAAGTGGGCAGGGGGCTGATAGTAATTGAGCGGTTGTTTCATTTGGCCCTTAATTTTGCCAAGGTAGCTGAGCACTTCAAGGCCAAAACGCCGCCCCAGCTCTTTACCGGATACCTGCCATAATTGTTTTAAGTGGTGGATGCCAACCCGGTGCAGTTGCTGGGTTTGCACCTTCGACAGTTCAAGGCGGTCGATTGGCAATGCGCCCAGTTGTTGGTTGATGATGTAATCGCTTTGGTGCATATCAGCGCAATGGGTCTGGTTTTGCGCCAATAATCGTGCGGCCAGCGGCGTTTGTGCCAAAGCCCGCTGATAACTGACCTGTTGTTGGACTAAAATGGTGTCGATTTGTTGCCAGTAATTGTCGATACCGTCATACAACGACAGCATATTGGTGATCTCAAGCGCCAGTCCATCGGGTTCAAACACCGCGATGTCGGCGGCCACCTGATACAACCACTGCGCCAACTCTTGCAGCCGGGATATTTCAAGGGCACGGTTGTATTCGACCACCACCAACTCACCCGACAACGAAATGGCCGTTGCCAACCCCATACCCAAAGTGATGCCCTCACTTCGGGCTGCCGAGTTAAGCTGGTGCACGGCATTTTGCCGTGGCTCGACCACAATCAACGGGCGGCTATTTTTGTCATTTTGGAGGTCGTAGCCAAGCTCACCGTTTTGTTTCAACGCATCGAGTTGGAGGCTGGGAAAGTGCAAATATAACCAGGGCATCATCGGCTTTTTCCTACTGCTAGCCTAGGTTGAAGCCGGGTCACCGGGGTGAGCTTGGCCTGTTTGGGCAACTCTGTTAACTTAGCCTCGGGCTGTTTAATCGCAGTTAGATCTGGCCAGTATTGACTCATATCCACCATAAAGGGGCTCACCGGGTTACCGCCCAAACGCTTGGTAATATTGAGCTGTAATCCCTGAGCATGAGGCGTAACTGCCATTCTGATACTGACCGGCAACGATTGCTTAATCTTTGAAGGCGGGCGGATCACAAAACCCAAGCTGTTCCCCTCTTTGGCGGCCAATTGCAGTCGTTTGGCCTGATTAGGCTCAAGCTCATCGCACCACAACACCACGGCTGCACAACAGCCGCTGCGCAGGCATTTTTCGCTGAGCCAAAACGCTTCTTTGGCTGAAATATCGCTGGCGACCAGTGTGTTGGCCAGCGGCAACCCGGCCTCGGCCAACACTTGGCCGTTAAGCCTGCCTGGCGGGGCGACCCAAATATAAAGTGGTTCTTGGGTTTTAGCTTCAGGCTTGATTTGGCTTTGACCCAGCTCTTTACCCAGGCTCTTACCCAGGGAAAGTTGACGCAAAGCAGGCAATAACAGCCGCACCTCGCCAATGCCAATCGGGT
>JABSOG010000784.1 GCA_013216025.1 Algicola sp.
TAAATCATTGATGACGATGGCCACCAGGTTTGAGCGTCTGCTGCGCATCGATGCGGCGTCCCTGTTGTAGACGTAACCCGTTTCATCTATGGCTTTAAGCACACTTTCTTTGGCTTTGTCACTGACCTTGTCAGAACGGGTCAGCACCAGTGATACGGTTGATTTCGACACCCCCGCGACCCTTGCCACGTCATATACGGTAATGCTTTTTGACCCAGTTTTGGCCGTCATATAACCTTTCCTATTTCTATTTATATTTCTATTGCTCAGTAAAAAGGATTTGAATTATACCTAAAGCCACGGTATATTAGCAACCAACTGGAACGTTCCAAATCATTAAGCAGTGATATACTGAACAGTGGCAACGCTCTAAACAAAACTCTAAACAAAGTAAGCCTTGGAGGAGAAAAATAAAATATGTTTTCAACAACTGGTAAAAATCAATTAGGCAAGTGTGCCGTAGCTTTACTGTTGTCTTTAACGGCAACAGCGAGTCATGCCACCACCGAGCTTGTTAATAACACAAACACCGACCTCCCCAAACAGGGAAACAGCCAATGGGTCGACTCTTTCATTGGCACTGGCGGTGACGGCCATACTTTCCCAGGTGCGGTAGTGCCTTTTGGCATGGTGCAACTCAGCCCAGACACGGCAGCACTTAATCGCGGCGTCGACCCACAATCAGAGATTTACAAACACAGCGCCGGATATCATTACGACGACAGCACCATCACCGGATTCTCTCACACCCACTTCAGTGGCACCGGCCATTCAGATTTGGGCGACTTGCTGATCATGCCCATGACCGGCAAGGCGCATATTGAACCGGGCACGGTGTCCGACCCCGATTCTGGCTATCGCTCTCGTTTCAGTCATGATAGCGAATCGGCCTCACCCGGTTATTATTCTGTACAGTTACAAGACTATAATATCAAAGCAGAATTGACCGCGACCACTCGCACTGGTATGCACCGCTACACCTTCGAGAATGACGATCCAGCCCATGTCATGCTCGATTTAACCTCATCTATCTACAATTTTAAAAACAAGGTAATTTGGTCTGATGTCAGAGTTATCGACAATCAAACGTTGGTAGCGTATCGCAGCACCAATGGCTGGGCCAAACAGCGCGAAATGTATTTTGCCGTCAAGTTCTCGCAACCCTTCGACAGCATTGAACTGATTAACCAAGACAATACCCGCTATCGCTGCAATGGCTGCTTGGATGCAAGAAATGAAAAAGGAAAAGGGAAACCGTCGACCATTGTCAATTCAACCATACAGCACACCGCAGGCAAAGCAGTCAAAGCGCTGGTGCATTTTAAAAAACCCGGCAAACAGCTGATGGTTAAAGTGGGCTTGTCGGCGGTCAGTCGCTCTAACGCGATGGCCAATCTTGAGCAAGAGATCAATCACTGGGACTTTGACAAAGTTCGCCAGCAAGCGCAAAACCAATGGGACAAGCAATTGTCGGTCATAGCAGCCAAAGGCGAACCCTCGCAAAAACGCCAACTTTACACCGCGCTATATCACGCTTTGCAAGCGCCTTCGATTTATCAAGATGTAAACGGCGACTATCGCGGAGTTGATGGCGAAATTCATAACGCCACCGATTTTGACCATTACACGCTGTTTTCACTGTGGGATACCTACCGGGCTTTACACCCTTTGCTGACCTACGTTGCGCCAGACAAGGTGTCTGATATGATCCGTTCGATGTTGGTGCATTATCAGCAAAGTTACGACAAAGTGCTACCGATTTGGTCCTTTCAAGGCGCCGAAACCTGGACCATGATTGGTTATCACGCCGTGTCGGTTATTAGTGACGCCTACTTAAAGGGCATTCGCGATTACGACACCGAATTGGCCTTCAAAGCCATGGTCGATACGGCCAACAGCCCGCTTTATGACGCCATTCCCGAGTACAAAAAGTTCGGTTATGTGCCGATGGACAAACTCCCAGAGTCAGTTTCAATCACCCTTGAATATGCTTACGACGATTTCGCCATCGCACAAATGGCCAAGGCAATGGGCAAAACCGCGATTGCCAGCACCTTTTACGAGCGAGCCCAATCTTACCGCAATGTATTCGACCCAAAAGTCGGCTTTATGCGCGGCAAAGACAGCAAAGGCCGTTGGAACCCAGGCTTTGATGCCGAAGAAGCCAAATTAATGGGCCCCTTTACCGAGGGTAACAGTTTTCAATACACCTTTTATGTGCCACACGATGTGCCGGGTTTGATTGAGTTGATTGGCGGTGACAAAGCATTTGAACAGCGACTCGATTTGTTGTTCAACAAAACCCTCAGCCATGACAAATTCAAAGATCACGAAGACATTGCCGGACTAATCGGCCAATACGCCCACGGCAACGAGCCGAGTCACCACATTGCGTATTTGTACAATTACGCTGGCAAATCCTGGCGCACCCAAGAGCGCATTCGTCAAATAATGGACACGTTATCGTCAGACCAACCCGATGGTTTGGCTGGCAACGACGATGTTGGCCAAATGTCGGCCTGGTACATCTTTTCGGCGATGGGTTTCTATCCCGTTGCCCCGGGCAGTTTGACCTACGCCATTGGTGCACCGCAGTTGCCCGAAATTGCTTTGAAATTGGCCAATGGCCACACTTTTACGGTCGAAGCGCAAAATTTGTCGGACAAAAACAAATATATCGCCAGCGCCACCCTTAACGGCAAACCGCTGCTACACAGTTTTATTACTCACGACGACATCAACAACGGCGGGCAGCTGACGTTTATCATGTCTGACAAACCCAATAAAAGCTGGGGTTATCACTTTGACCAACGCCAATTTTCCATGAAGGATCAGTAATCATGAAGTCATTCAAAACCCTCACAGTGGTTGCCACTATGGTCGGCACTACAGCACTGGTGCTCGCATTGAGCGCTTGCAGCAGCGACCAACACACCATTAGTAAACGCAATAGCAAAGTCGTAACGCCAAATTACGTTGCAGATCCAGCTGCATTCGTCAATCCGTTCATTGGCACCCAAGGCGTTTACAATCACCGTCAGGCCGCGAATGTGGTGCCCGGCGCGGTTGTGCCTCACGGCATGTTCAATTTTGGTCCAGAACACGCTTACACCAAAGACTTGTTGGCTCAAAGCAAAGTGATCAGCAAACGCGTGCTTGACGACAACGGCCGCGTGCCGGTCTCCCCGGGCGGTTATAACTATGATGCCAGCCGCATCAAAGGATTTTCGTTCACCCGTTTGTCGGGCACCGGTTGCTTGGGCGCTTCGGGTGATATTCCTGTTTTGCCATTCACCAACGACATCAAACACTCGCCCGACAACGACAAACTCGACGCTTATTACAGCGCCGGATTCAGCCACGACAACGAGACCGCTGTGCCCGGATATTATCAAGTAAAAATGGACAACGGCGTTAATGTTGAACTAAGCGCGACCACTCGAAGCGGCATCGCAAAATTCACTTATGACAATCCTGAGCAAGCAAAATTGCTGTTCAGAACCGCCAGCTCACAACTGGGTAGCGGCGATGCTTATACCCATGTTGACGTCGAAAAAGGCGAGATCAGCGGCTGGGTCACCAGTGGCAATTTCTGTGGTTATCTAGGCGAATACAACCGCCGCGACTACTATACCCTGCACTTTATCGCCAAACTCGATGCCAAAATCAGTGGCTCTGGCAGCTGGAAAGATGACAAAGTACTGGCCAATAGTCAACATGCCCAAGGCGGCATGGGCTATGGCGACAAAGGCATTCCCAAACTGGGCAAAGGCTCGGGGTTATGGGTAGACCTTGACCTGTCTGACAATAAGACAGTCACCATGCAAGTCGGTATTTCTTATGTCAGCCTTGAAAACGCGCGGGAAAACCTACTTTCAGAACAAAGAGCTGAGCAAAACAGCGATTTTTCCAACATAAGGCAACAAGCCTACCAGCAGTGGAAAAACGCTTTGACCAAAGTCAAAGTGGTCTCGTCAGACACCGACAAGCTAACCACCTTTTACACTGCCCTATTCCACTCGCAGTTTCATCCCAATGTATTCAGCGACGTTAACGGCCAATATTGGGGATTTGACCAAAAACCTCATCAAATCAGTGCCGGACAAAACGCCCAATACGCCAACTTTTCGGGCTGGGACGTTTACCGCTCGCAACTGCAATTGGTGGCTTTGCTCAACCCTAAGCGTGGCAGCGACATCGCGCAATCGTTGTTAAATCAAGCCCAGCAATACACCGGTGTTTGGGACCGCTGGACGCACAACTCAGGG
>JABSOG010000785.1 GCA_013216025.1 Algicola sp.
TTGAGGGTCAATATTTGCTGCTTCGTAGCTAGAAATATTAAAAAAGGACGGATCAAAGCAGTCAATATCCTCAATAAAACTGCCTTTTTTACAATAGATTTTCTCTTTATCAAATTTGTTTTTGGCAAACCAAGGGGCCCATCGTTGATGCGGATGATTTTCAAGGAGTGATTGAGCATCCCTCAGCACTGCCCAATAATCATCGCAATTGCCTGCTTTGCCAAAGCTGCCGGAGTAACCAATAATGGCCACCGTCTCTTCACAAAAAGCCTCTTTATTGGGAGGTTGTTGGCAAGGCGGCTTTTCTTTCGGTTTGCTTACTAGTTTTTGCGGCGTATTTTTTGCCATGATAATTTGATGCCCCAATAGCGCATCGGCTTCTATGACCTCAAAATCATCAAATTTGGCTTGTTGAAAAACACTTTGCCATTGCGTAGATGACAGCACCGGAGAATTTGGCAAACGCAGTTGGGCATCCTCATATTGCCCCCAACCATCCAACAAACCAAAGGTAAGGGTTTGAAAGTTAGAGGCACAACTCAGTTCATTCAGTAGTAGCGTACCCTGCGGGTTCAGTAAAGATTTAATATTGGATAAGCTGTTAACAATATTTTTACTGGCATGAACCACATTGGCGCCAATAACAATATCCATAGAGTGCAGGGGAATGTTTTGCGCCGATGGTGATTGCTCGATATCAAATATTTGAAAAAACGGATAGGGCGCTAATTTTCCGTATTTTTTCTCCCCATGGACCAAGAATCTTTTCGAGATATCGGTATAGAAGTATTTCACGCAATCGTCATTTAGGGCCTGAAAAATGGCTTCACTTGCGCCACCAGTGCCAGCACCCACTTCCAGAATTCGCACTTTTCGTCCGTTGCCCAACAGCGCTTGTTTGTGTTTGACAAGCTGGCAAACAAACTCGGCGAGTTGCAAATGATAATAGTGTTTTACTGGGTTATTTTTATAATAATTTTCGACAAGTGGCATCGAAGTGGCCGAAAACATGACTTCTGTCGCCAATAACTTACCTGTGATCACATCAGGAAGCGCATCTAAACAGCAGGCCAATAAATCAAAATGTGAAGCGTATAAAGGATATTTTTGCTTTTGCAGTTTGATTTCTTGCTGCCAGCTAAAGGTTTTAGTCGCCTTAAAATACTCGGGGTGCCAGCAACAGTGAGGATCATCACCATCAATCAACCCCGTCCGTTTTAGTATTTCTGTCATTTCAGCAAAAAGGCGAGTGTATTTATCCACTATGTTCAGAGAAACTTGCCGCTGTTTAAGTGAATCAGTTGATTGGTTATCCCACCCCAAATCCACCAGAACCATCGCCATTGCATAAGCTGAAATTCGCTCCAACGCTTTAAAGCAACCGCTATAGCTGCTAACCAAAGCTTCTTTATTCTGGCATTGGTGTAAAGCACTCATCTATTTTAATAACCGTTTTTGTAATGCTTCATCAATTAAATAATGGTCAATGTCGACCTCTTCAGTGTCGGTGAACTGTTCAATGAGTGAAGACAGATTGTCAAAAAATAATTGCATGGTTTGTGACGAAAACTTGCGTTTGTCATGGTGAAAAACGAATTGAGATTCACCCTCCGTTTTTACCACAAATATCATCAAATCTGCCAAAGGTTCGGCATTAAAAAACGCATGATTGATTTTGCCCTTTGAATTTCTGAATGTTGCATTGTTATCTTTCTTATCGGATAACCGGGGGGCCGACAGGTCAAAGTCCATGGTGCTGATCATTAATTTGGGATTCATCACCTTGTTGTCATCGAGACTTTTTGCCCTGACCTGTGAACAACTGTGTTCCATATGTTTGCCTATGTTGGTGATCTCGCGATTATAGCTTTTGAATATATCTGCAGGGCAAGAACCGGCTTTAATGTCTAAAACCATGGGCAATGCCACGGCAAAATCGCCAATCACGGTATTCAATTGATGTTTTTTATTCCTTAAAGTCACCCCCATCATTAACGGCACTGTTTGACCGGTGAGCCGGTAAATCAAAATAACGATGGCACTAATGATGAACTTGATATGGTGAACTTTTTTAAGCTGACAAAAAGACGCTATCTTGGCATTGATTGACGGTGAAAACTTGGCAAGCAGGTTACCAGAGCGCTGGGCCAAATCCTCAACTAAGGCGTCAAGTGGGCCTTCGACTAAAGCGGGTTTGTCTTGAAATAAGAACTGCTCAAAAACAGCCTGCTTTTGTGCCATGTACTTTGCCCAGTAGGCGTTATTATGCTCAATGCTTTTATCAAACCGGGTTAAACAAAAGTGAGCAAATTGGGCTTTTAAATCGACAACCGGATAATTTTTACCACTGATTAAACATAAACAGCGCTCCAGTAACTCACTGATAAACAGGGCAATGCTATATCCATCAAAACAAAAGTGACTGGCTTTAACTAAAATAGAGCCATTGTTGTTTTCATCAGTTACATGAATAACCCTGAGCAGGGGGAACCCGGCAACGCTCACCTTTTGTTGGTCAAGTTCGGCTCTGAATTGGCGTATCCTTTGTGAAAAAGGTGCACAACCTTGGTAATTGATTAACTGGGTGGTTTCGCACTGAATGTTATAGTCTTGGTGAACAATTTGAATCCAGCTATTTAATAGTTGTCTTGCGGTGGTTCTTAACACACTATGGCGAGCCACCACCTGATTCAGTGCCTGCTGTAAAACTGCAACATTTAGTGAGAAATCTAAGCCAATTTCGGCAACCATGGTTCTGCCGCCATTACGTGCGCACAATCGTTCGAGGTTAATGGCCTGCATATCGGTGGTGGGGTAATAGCGCTGATTAAAGTCCAAATATTGATACAAGGCGCAAGGCGCGCAAATTAACTGTTTTATCGCCGCCAGATCATGGATGTTTTGGTAGCTTTCAAAGCATAACTTGTTCGCTTCCTTCCAAACGCCCAGTCCTGACCTGATGAGACTGGCTAATTGTTTTTGGCCTTGTTGATTGTCTTTAACTATACATGTGTCAGCTGCCTGCTTTTCAACATTAAGCTCAAAATAATCAATCCACGGTGGTCTGTGCCAGCAATTAGTATCACTCATGATCGCACTTACTTGATAAATGTGCCCGCTATCATATGCTCATCCTGTAGTGATTCCAAGGCTAGGAGCCTGTCCGAGAATAGAAGCTCGACTGAGTAAAATCTGGATTTGGCCATTTTCCGCGCTTTTTCCAGTTGAATAGTAAAACTATTCGTCTGAAAAAACCGCGAAAACTGACTCAAACCAGCTTTCCCTCAGAGCGAGTTCTATTTTCGGACAGGCTCCTAGGGTTAAACTCCCCCGGGGTTTTAATAGTCACGAAGCTGGGTGAGCGCTTATACTGGTGTTTTGGCGTTTTACCTCCCCTAAGTCAGCAACCTTTGGTGTTTTATGACCACATTACAGTTTAATCAGATATTGCCATCACAAAAAATGCCGGTATTGGCCAAAGCGTACGCTGCTGACATACCCAATCGAGCTAAGGCATTTTGCTATCCATTCAAAGCGGCAAAAAATGCAGGGGTTTATTTTTTTCCACCGCTCGATTTTGAATTTAAACTCACCGACCAGCAATTTTTGCTTCGTGCCAAAACAACCGATGGCGAATATAAAACAGTGACCATCACTGAGTCTTGTGGCAACGGCGAAAATCATTTTATTCTGTTAAGTGATATTGCGCCTTCGCAGAGCGAAAAATGCTTGAAAACCTACCGGGCACGGGTAAACAAGGATAGCGAAGTGCCTGATTTTATTGATGTTGATAACTTTGGTTTCTATGAAATATTAATCAACGTATTGGTAGAAGAAGCGCCTTTTGGGGTTTTTATTCAATTGTGGTTAGGGGGCGTTGTGACAACTAATCCCGGCACACCGCTATGGTTCAAACAAGCGACGAATATACAAATGGACCCGGGTTATCAATGTCTTGACGCCATTGTCGATGTGTCTCACTGGCAAGGGTGGTTGGCTATTGTGCTTAAACCAACGCGTAAAGATGAGTGGGTTAGCGTTGACGCAAACCAACCAGTTTGTCAGGCGGTTGGTTACCCAGGGGCAATAGAACAATTGCAAAACATCCCCATGGCGCAAGTGACCGACAAGCTATTTTCGGCACCCTTGCACTGGCATGTTTATGACTGTGACTATGGGATGAAACCTGGAAAGTATCAACGCACGATCAAAAAAGCACGGTAAACCCGTGCTTTTTACGTTTTGATTGTGTGCAACA
>JABSOG010000786.1 GCA_013216025.1 Algicola sp.
CCAAACACCCTCATCCATAACCGGGTTCGTTCGTTATTAATTGACCGGTATTCAGTACTATGGGTAGGTACCAGCGATGGTGTCAGCCTCTATGACGCCAAACTGGATAATTTTACCCATTACAGAAATAACACGACTGTCCCCGGCAGCTTAAGCAATCATTACATCTGGGCAATGCTGGAGGACAATAATGACAGCCTCTGGCTGGCGACCAGTGACGGCATAAACCAATTTGTTTACAGTACCCGCCTTTTTGGTCACCGCTACAAATCAACCACCCCGGGGGTAGGACTCAGCCACAAACGGGTTCGCTCAATACATAAAAGTAAAAGTGGGCAATTGTGGGTCGGTGTTGACAATGGGCTCAACCTGCTTGAACCAAAAACCAATCGATATCGCTATTACCAACATGACGCTGAAGATGACAGCTCTATCAGCCGGGGTATGGTCATGTCGGTATTGGTCGACACAAAAGAGCGGGTTTGGGTCGGCACCTATGATGGCGGGCTCAACCAGCTATTGCCTTCGGGCAAGTTCAAGCACTTTTTGCCCGATCCCACCAACCCCGACAGCCTTGCCCATCTTCGTGTTTATGATATCAGCGAAGACACATCGGGTTATTTATGGCTGAGCACACACAACGGCCTAAACCGGTTTGATCCCAACACTAACAGTTTCAAACGCTTTGAGACTTTGCTTAACGATCAGGACTCACTCAATTACAACAGTATTTTTGCCACATTGCCAAGTGCTGACGGCACCCTGTGGATAGCCAGCCGAAATGCCGGACTTATCATGTTCGACACCAAAACAGCGCAATTCACACAGTATCAACATGACCCCAAAAACCAACAAAGTCTTAGCCATAATAGGGTTTTTTCGCTGTATAAAAGCGACCATGACAACCTGTGGCTGGGCACGGCCAAAGGATTGAACCTGTTCAATATCAAGACCGGCGTGTTTAGCCGTTTGGGTAAGAAGCAGGGGTTGCTCAACGAAAAAGTCTATGCCGTCAGCGGCGATAAAAATGGCTTTATCTGGGTCAGCACCAATCGTGGACTCGCCCGTTATGATCCCGTCACCAACCGTTTTCGCAATTTTGGCAAACGCGAGGGATTACAGTCGAATGAGTTTAACAACGGCGCCTATTTTAAAGCAGATGATGGTGAGCTGTTTTTTGGCGGTATCAATGGCTTTAACCGATTTTATCCGTGGCAAATAAAAGGCAATGACAAAGCCCCTGTGGTAGCGATCACCGAGTTTTACCTGTCCAATCAGGCATCCGGCCTGACCGGCACCGGCGCCGCTTCACCGCTGACCAAGGTCATTAATCAAACCAGCCAGCTTGACTTGAGTCATAATGAACCGGCTTTTTCTTTTGAATTTTCGGCACTGCATTATGTTAATCCGCAAATGAATCGGTATGCCTACAAACTTGACGGATTTAATAGCCGATGGACCTATACCAGCTCGCGCTTTCGCCGAGCGACTTATACCAATCTGAAGGCTGGCAGATATACTTTCAGGGTTAAAGCGGCCAATAGCGACGGTTT
This sequence comes from Algicola sp., assembly GCA_013216025.1. Taxonomy (GTDB): domain Bacteria; phylum Pseudomonadota; class Gammaproteobacteria; order Enterobacterales; family Alteromonadaceae; genus JABSOG01. The sequence goes on from JABSOG010000786.1 coordinate 1,554, forward strand.
ATGGGGTGAGACCTCAGCCCCGATTGAAATAAACATCAAACCGCCGCCCTGGCAATCGCTATGGGCCTATACTTTGTACGCTCTGATTGCAGGCATTTCGCTGGGGGGATTTATCCGCCAGCGTTACATGAAGCAAAAAGCCATCGAACACCATTTAAGGCAACTCAATAAACAGCTGCAAGCCGAGCTTGATGAATACCGTATTCGATATGACAGCGGCAATTATATACTAACTTAGAGCTTCCGATAAACCGCCAAAGTCTGCTCAACACATTTATCCCAACTAAAGTCTTTGGCCCTAACCAATCCTTCGCTCGACAATTGCGCCACCCATTCGTCATCTTCGGCTAGCCGAGCGATAAGTTGGGTCATTTGGGCGGTATTGTCTTTGTCGGTCAAGGCGGCGTGGTTGAGGGTGATTTCTGACATTGCTGAGTCTTTGCAGGTCATTACCGGGATGCCCGATTGCATGGCTTCGAGTACCGGTAGGCCGAAACCTTCGTATATGGAGGGAAACAACAGTGCTCTTGCCCCGGAATACAGTGTCAATACTTCGCTTTGCGGGGCATATCCCAGGTATTTGACCCAGCCTTTGGCCTCTAAACTCATCACTTGTTGATGGATATCAATGCTGTGCCAGCCTTCGTGACCGACCAGTACTAACGGTATTCCTTGAGGGTTTGCTTGGCGATACTCAGCAAAAGCCCCCAGCAGGTTACTGAGGTTTTTTCTCGGTTCGAGGGTTGAGACAAACAAGAAAAATTGTTGGTATTGAAGCTGGTGTTGACTTAAAACCGTTTGGCATTGGGCTTCGCTACGCGGGGTAAACGCCGCATCAGCACCGAGTGGGATGGCGCTAATTTTGGCCGGGTTAGCGCCCATTAAACGCACTATTTCGGCTTTAACGAATTCGCTGTCGGTGATGATATGGTCGGCCTGTTCGACCACTTTGCTCAATGCTTGATTTAAAAAATCGACTCTGGCAGGCGGATGAAACTCGGGAAACCTTAACGTCGATAAATCATGAATGGTCACCACTTTTTTGCCTTTAAACGGCGGCAGGGTGAAATTCGGTGAATGATAAATATGATCACTATAAGGCTTTAGTCGCCTGCCCATGATCACTGGCGATACCCATTGGTAAATTTTGACCACCCACTGCGATTTCGACAGTTTGCTGCGCAATATCGACAATAATCCGGGTTTTGCCACAGTGCCTGTTTCATCAACATCACCTACGTTGCGGCTGAGCAGCTTTTCAGAAAAAAAAGTACCGTGAGCAAATAATTTGAGGGTGGCCAGTTCGTCGTGCTTGTTCAGTGCATTACCCAATTGCTTGGTGTAATGACCAATCCCGGTCAAGGGCATCAACAACGGGTCACAGCCCAGTATCAATTGCATCCGGCGGTCTTTCACTCGCTCCGCTGCCCTGCCTGAAACATCCACTTGAGGGTATCGCTGAGCTGATGATGCTGATATTGACCAATCACATCGGTTAACTTTTGGTTGTCACCATAGAGGGTTTTGATTTCGTTATCTCGGACAAACGCGGGATTAACGTTAATCTGCATTTGATAACCCGCCAGCGTATTAAGCTGTTCAATGACTTCAAGCAAGCTGGTTGCCTTATTGCTACACAGGTTGAACAAACCGGTTTTTACATCCGATTGCAGCAGCTTTAAGTAGGCACCCACGACATCTCGTACATCCGAAAAGTCACGGGCCACATCAAGGTTACCCAATTCAATTGAGCGTTCGCCCCGTTGGTAAGCTGCGACTATTTTGGGCACCACAAAATGTTCGGCCTGACCGATGCCGGTGTAATTAAAAGGTCGTGTGATGATGATAGGCAAGCGCTCAAAGCGTATCTGTGCGGCCATTTCCATGGCGTATTTCGATACCCCATAATCGTTGGCAGGTGCTGCGGCTAATCCTTCGTGAATGGGCAATTGCGTGGTATTGCCATAAACATTGCCACTGCTGGCCAACAACACTTTGTCGAGCGGCAAGTTTAGTTCGATCAGGCTATCGAGCAAGTTGATGGTGCCGAGTAAATTGGTGCGATAAATGTCTGATACATCCGCGTGTGCAACAAACGAAACCGCCGCCAAATGCACCACCATATCGGGGGCGACTTCGGCGATTTTAGCTTTAAGTTGTGCTTTGTCGGTTAAGTCGGCCACTATGCCTTCTGCACCACTTTCAACATCAGTAACGTTTTCATTGCCAAACGCTTTATGCTGTTCCTTATGAAATAGTGATACACAGCGGTAGCCATTGCGCAGGGCCAAATCGATAAAATGTCGACCGGTGAACCCGGCTGCGCCCGTGATCAGTATCGTTTTGTTCATGGCTAGAAAGAAAACCCTTCACTGATGCGGCGCAAATCGGCTTCAACCATCATCGCACACAGCTGCTCCAAATTGGTGGAGCTTTCCCAGCCCAACTCAGCCTTGGCTTTGGCTGGGTCACCAATCAGCAAGTCAACCTCTGCCGGGCGGTAAAACTTGGGATTGACCTTAACCAGGGTTTTGCCGCTGGCACGGTCGATACCAATTTCGTTTTCTTCGCTGCCCTGCCAATCCAGCACAATATCAACCGCCTTAAAGGCCATGTTGACAAAATCACGCACGGTTTCGGTGCGGTTGGTGGCCAAAACATAGTTACTCGGTTTGTCTGCTTGGAGCATTCGCCACATACCG
>JABSOG010000787.1 GCA_013216025.1 Algicola sp.
GGGCTCTGGAAAAACAACCATTTTAAAACATATTTGCCAGGCGGTGGGGGAAGCTTATCCCGAGATAAAGCTTTATGCGTTACTGATTGATGAGCGTCCAGAAGAAGTGACGGATTTTAAACGCAGCGTGCCAGCTCAAGTACACGCCTCATCCACGGATCAAAGTTATGACCATCACGTCCGTGTTGCTAATGACCTTCTTAAGATCGCTCGCCAGGAAGCTGGCGAAGGTCACGATGTCATGATTGTCATTGATTCTCTCACCAGGCTTTCACGAGTACATAATGCAAATCAAAAGAGCAGCGGTCGTACCATGTCGGGCGGGCTTGACGCTAGAGCTATGGAAATACCACGAAAACTGTTTGGCGCAGCTAGAAAGATTGAGAATGGTGGATCGCTTACCATTCTAGCGACAATTCTCGTTGATACTGGCAGCCGAATGGATCAGGTGATATTTGAGGAGTTCAAGGGCACGGGTAATATGGAAATTGTGTTATCACGCGAAGCGGCAAATCAGCGGGTTTTTCCCGCATTGGATATTGCTAAAAGCAGCACACGCCGTGAAGAACTTCTGCTAGATTCGAAGGAACTCGAAAAAGTAAGAGTTTTACGCAGGGGGCTTACCGGCCTTAAACCTGTAGATGGTGCTAGGAAACTGGTTGAGTTACTTGAACAATACCCAACCAATGCTGAACTGTTGAACCGTTTGTCGACATAAATAGGGGCAAAGTGAGCTGGGCGTCTGCTTTTTTCTGTTTTGTCCCAATGGTGATCATAATGGGCCGCAGAGTTATCATTTATTGAGTTCAAATCGCTATAGTGGCACTCATTCATAAGGCATTGAATTTCATAAGATAATGCCAGTTGAAAACACCACTATACATTAACGAAGCTCATTATTAACGAAGCTAGTAAATAGGAAATATAAAGATAAATGAAAACTTTACAAACTCTAGTCATTGCAGCAAGCATCATGTTAACCGCAACCGTACAAGCCGGTCCAACAAAGCCAACACCTGGCCCTTTCCCTGGCCCAATCTACACCGTAGCCCAGTGTGGTGACCTAAGCCGAAGAATTGACCTTGCGTTGAGCGCTTACAACCAAAGTGTTGCCATCAGCGATGCTACCCAAGCGATGCTTGACTACGAAGCTTATCTTCAGTTGAACAACGAATACGACATTAACTGCATAGGTATTAGTCACACTTATTAAGCAGCGCTTAATCTCGGGCTTCGCTTTGGCGAAGCTTTTTAAACCAATAAAGCGCCTTTTCTTCATTCGGCTCGACACCTCGACCACTTTCATACATTGCTCCAACTTTCTTTTGTGCGTCAGTATTGCCTTGTTTTGCCGCTTTTAAATACCATTCAAAAGCCTTTTTGTCATCTGGCTCGACACGTCTGCCATCTTCATATCGCCGGGCCATGTTTAATTTCAGGTATGCATAGCCATTCTCAGCCGCCTTGCCATGCCAGTAAATGGCCTTTTCAATATCAGCATCTACACCGATGCCATTTTCAAACATTCTGGCCAAGTTCGTTTGAGCATATTTATTATCTTCCTTGGCAGCCACTTTATACCAATACAATGCCTTGTCGTAATCTTGCGAGACAGCCTTGCCTGAATAATACATCCATCCGAGGTTGTTCTGCGCCTGTGCATTTCTTTGCGCAACGGCCTTGTTGATCCAAAAAAGTGCTTTTTCGGCATCTTTCTCAATACCCTGACCTTGAAGGTATGCCCAGCCCAGACTCGTTTGCGCCTTAGAATGTCCTTGGACAGCTGCCTTTTTAAACCAAGAAAAAGCCACGTTTAGATCTTGAGACCCCCCTTTCCCTCTGGCATGTCGATACATCCACCCAAGGTTATTTTGAGCACAAGCAAGTTCTTGCTCGGCGGCCTTTTGATACCAATATAAGGCTTTCTCATCGTCTCGCTCCACGCCCTTACCGTTCATGTACATTCTGCCTAGCTCAAACTGTACCTGGGCATCACCCTGTTCGGCTAACCGGGAGGCATTTTCAAAGTCACTAGCGGCCATCACTGACGGTGAAAAATGCGATAGGCCGATAATGATTGCGATGAGTAATAAAAAACTGGGCTGCGCTTTAATATTTAAAGACAAATTAGACATAAGGTATTTGGCCAAAAAAGAGGGTGGTTAGTTAAATTGTAGTTTATTTATTGGGGTTTAGGCCAAAGTCAATACTAAAATGCTGATATATCTAGATAATTAACATTGTGCACAGAACAGGCTCCTGGTGATTTTTTTTTGTTACAAATTCAAATGTAAAACTTTTGTATGCTCAAGACGACAGGTTTTACATAAATGTGTCTAATATTTTGTTCTTTACACCATTAGAATTTGGTTGTCCTAAACCAAAGGTGAAGCAAAGTGAAACTTTCAAAAACAGCATTTACAAAAACAGTATTTACAAAAACACTAGTGGCTACAGCCATTGTAGCTTCCCTGTCAGTTTTTAATGCAGGCGCTGAAGGATTAGCTTTGGTGTCGACGATAGATGATAAAGTGATCTATCAACCCAATTTTTTTGCACGTTACGCCCCACAGACGGCAACCGATATGGTGCTGCAAATTCCAGGTTTCAAACTAGCATTTGGCAACGGTCAGGGAAACGTCCGTGGATTAGGACAAGGATCAGGTAATTTGTTACTTAATGGCAAACGGGTGAGTACTAAAGATAGCGGACCGCTTGAGTTACTTTCACGAATACCGGCTGAAAATATAAAATCTATCGAGATCCTGACGCAAGGTTCTACCGAACTTGCAGGCCAATCAGGGCAAATTGTTAACGTTATTTACCAAGAAGCCAATGAAATGAATGGATCTTGGAATGCTAATGTTCACACGCTCGAAGGAGGTACCACAACAGGGATATATGATGCGTCTGTCAGTGGTAAGTCGAATAATATCGGTTATTCGTTGAGTGTGCGTAGTTTTGAAAACGAATTCCCACAATGGGGCGGCGAAGAGGCTTTTGATGCCGAAAACGCGCTTTGGGAAGTTCGCGATGAATATTCAACATTTTCAAATAAAGGGCTGAGTCTAAACTTGGGGCTGTCATGGGAAGGCAATGGTGGACAAGTTGCGAATCTGAACCTTTCAAAATCTGACAACAAAACTATGTTTTTTGAGACATCTGCCAGATATCAACCCTCAGAGCCTGCGAGCGATAATGAATTTGGTGACTTGGTTAACGATGTTTATTTCAGTTCCAAAGGCGACAATGATAATTATGAAGTCAGTGGTGATTTTTCAACACCATTATTAGGCGGTACTTGGAAGACCATTGCTTTGAGACGCTATTCAGACAGAGTTGGCAATAGTTTTTTCAATGACAGTCCGGTTGAAGGTGAGTCCTATGCATTTCGTTCAAGGTCAAATCCTGTCAAAACTGAAAGTGTTATTCGTACGTTGTTTACCTTCGAGCCTAAAGAAGCCCATACATTGGAGGTTGCGCTTGAAGGTGTAAAAAATAGCTCAGAAACGACAGCGATATTTTCTGAAGATACAGGCAACGGATTTGAACAATTCGATGTAGCGGGCAGTGATGTTAACGTTGATGAAGACCGCGCGGAGCTTAGTTTGCAATATTCAATGCCGCTTGATAACGCTTGGTCTATTCAGTCTTTGTTGGCAGCTGAATATTCTAAACTAAGTGTCGATGGTATAGATACAGTCAATCGTTCGGAGTCTTTTAACCGTTTTAAAGGTTTTGTTGCATTAAGTGGTGCGTTATCTGACAAATCAACATTACGGACGCGACTTGAACGCTCAGTAGGACAACTTAGTTTTAACGATTTTGCCACTTCTATAAACATCAATGAAGGCACGGGAAACGGCGGTAACACACAACTAGTGCCCAGCCAAACTTGGCGCGCAGAACTGGCTTATGAGCAAACCTTTTCAAAGGCAGACGTATTTAAGGTAACAGTCTTTGCAGAGCAGGTTGATGATTTTATAACGTTTGTGCCCTTTGGTGATGGTACTGAAGGTAGAGGTAATATTGACAAATTGACGCGCAAAGGCATCGACTTGTCGTCGACTATCGCCTTAGACAAGTTTGGTATTGCTGGGGCAAAACTCGATTTGATGGCCAACTTTCATGAAAGTACAATCATCGATCCGGTGACTGGTATTGAACGCGAGTACAGACAACGTGGTCATAACCCACTGCATTATAGAGTTAAATTCCGGCACGATGTACCAAACACAGCTTACGCATGGGG
>JABSOG010000788.1 GCA_013216025.1 Algicola sp.
GCACAATGGCCCGATATAAATAGCCAAACAGGGGTACCTCGTTGGAAAGGTGAGCCATTGAATTATCCAAAGGCGCTTAGAGATTTATTTTGGTGTAAACATCAGGGATAAGATGCAGGTACCTATGCCAGCGTGTTATTAGGTGAATCCCTACGACTTGAAATGTGACAAGATGCCGACGAACTAGCCAAAATCACAGCCTTACGCGCAGCCTTTTGCGAAGCAAGAAAGCTCAATTCATTCGTAAAGCGACACAACTTGAGGATTAAATGATGGCGATTAAAACCACTCGATGGGATTCTGCCCAACACCTAAAAACAGAAGAAGATAGGCAGTTATACCTTGATGCATGTCTCGAAGAAGCTGGCGATGATCCCGCATTTATTCTTCATTCACTGGGCGTAATAGCAAGATCCCAGAATATGAGTCAACTTTCCCGGGAAACAGGCTTAACCAGAGAGGGGTTATATAAAGCCTTGTCCACTGATGGTAATCCAAGTTTTGTGACCATTACCAAGGTCGCAAAATCGCTGGGCTTTAAATTGAGCTTTCAACCCGCATAAAACCACAAAACACAACCTACCGATAACTGAGCAGAAACACAAGCTATCGAACTTTTCGTACAATATAAATATTATTCCGCTGAAGCATTTTTTTACAAGACAGCAGCTTTACGACCCATCAAATCCGTTGAAGTAGAAACCAAGCAACGCTTTTGCACTTTTCAACTAGTTTTAATGATCAAATATCTTGACCGCCCTTGGTTCCTTGGTTTGTTTATGCAGTTTGCACTCCCATTAGATACACCCAGGGACGGGCGAAGAGCACGTTACATGGGCGTTTAGAACCCTTTACAGTTCAACAACACATTTTTTACTTAATGTCACTTTGACCACAGTCCCAGCCGTCAATGACCGCTGGATAAATCCCATCATTGAGCAATATTCCAATACCTCAACCCCTTATCATTAATCGATGGCTTTAGTCTGATTCTTTCATTTGGATCAAGCTTGCCTGAAAGCAATTGGTGTATGTCGTACAATACCGCTGCTGCTTCTGCAAAATATGAGTGCCCCAGAATCGACAAATCTATATTATCAACGCTTATGGTATCAATTCCTGGAATAACGATAATGGGTGGTTTATAACCAACCCTGTCATCAGTATGAAAAAATTTTGAGCCACTTAGTGTCAAATCTTTTGATGACACGTAAAGCGTCGTTTTACTCGCTACTTTTGGATAGAATTGGGCCAACTGAGCAAAAGTGTTAACATGAACATCCGGTGCCGCCAGAATAATTTGATTTATGCTTTTGTGTTCAATAGTTGGGTCATTTGACAATCGTTCAACCGTTCTCATAAGTGCCCTGTTCCCCATACTATGGGCCAGTATGTTCAAATGTTCAATATTGGGGTTTTTAAGAATATTTCTGAGAAATTTGCCTAAATGCCGTTCACTGGCTGTGATAGTTGCTTCATCTGCCGAATACGCAAGGTAGGCACCTTTTGATGGCCAACTAAATAGCGCCATAACCCCTTCTAGCTTCAGGTCATAGCCGATTTGCGCCGCCCGAATGACCGCTTCTTCAAAATCTGTATTGTAGCCATGTATGTAAACCAGCGCTGTACGCTTACCCACAGCGACTGTATCAAGTTTTTGCTGTAAATATTTACTAAAGCTCGCTCCATCCATTGTCCTCATTTCCATTATCTTTAGCCGATCATCAGTGCCCATGACATAACGCCAAACCCACGTCGACCCTGTCGCCCCAAATGCGTGAGATTTTGGCACTTTGACAGACGCAACGCCGTAATACATGCGTTGTCCATCAATACCTGTAAAACCAAGTCTTGCGTTAGATGGCACTATAGGCTTTCGATTTGTTCCAAACCAAACATAAAATGGTGGTATTTCATCAATTACAGGCCCTCTTGGATCAAACCTTTTCTCACCAAATTCGCCTGACGAACCCTGCATTTGGGGACTATCTGAAAAAGTCACTAACTGTTGGCGCGATGACGGTCCCAAGACCCGATGGTCGGAATTATTTTGTGCACCTTTAACGTCGAAAACAGATTGCTTAAAAGTAGTGCAACTGACGAGACTAATAAAACAAAATATTCTAACGATTAACTTCACAGCAGACCCGACCATGATAAAACTCCAAAAGTTAAATATGAGTTTATTCAGTATAGATGCTATTGGTACAAAAAATTAACTAAACAGGCACCAAATTTGACTATTCTATGTCAGTCTGGCGCTTAGTTCGGAATACATAGAATTAGCAATATAATCTACTGTTATTTTGCCTGGTGTTACAGAGGGTGAACCTAGCAAGTTTGAAGAGTTATTTAGGACCTTTAAAAGGGTTATATAATTTGTTCTTAAACTCTACAACCTGTTATGAGGACTTTAAAAATCGCACTACTGAAGTAAAAACCATGCAACGCTTATGCACTTTTCATAGTGTTTAATGATCAAATAACACCTTGCCTTATTAAACATTCCCCCCATGTAAACACCACTCCAAAACCTCACATATTTGCCGCATATCAATGAAGCGTTTGAAGGTGGTGAAGTCAGCTATTCGAAAGTTCGCGCCATGTCACGAGTAGCGACTGATGACAATGAAGACATTTTGTTATGTGTTGCCAAAGGCGGCACCGCCAATCATTTAGATAAACTGGTGCGCAAATATCAGCTGGTAGACGAAAACCAAAACCCCATAGAACAAGTCGACGAATATCAACAACGAAAAATATGTTATCAAAATAATGAGGGCATGTGAGTGATTCAAGCCAAACTCCCGCAGATTGAGGATGGTTTGTTTGTCAAAGCAATTGAAGCGTTTATGAGACAACAGGCCAACAATGGATTGCCCCAGCAAATGCCAAACGTTTCAGTAGTGATGCCAGTTTGTATACTGTTTTGGAGGATAAGTACGGTAACGTCTTGAATTTGGATCGAAAAACCAGAACTATTAGCACCCCCCTGAGGCGTGCGTTAAATATACGTGACCAAACATGTCGCTTCCCCGGGTGTTGTTGCAATAAATATGTTGATTTTCATCATGTTATACACTGAGTGAGTAGGTCCAAAAAGCGAATGGAGCCTTTTTGTACCTTCGAAGTGGAGCCATAGATGGCGACAGGACACCCTACAGGAAAGTGGGCTACGTAAAGAAATGGATAGACGATAGGTTAGGGATTCTTTCACCAAACTTTTTGACGGTTTAGCAGTTATGAAGGCCAGTGATTGAATTCATCCCTGAAGGGCGTCCTGTCGGCGTCCTGCCTCCACCTCGTTGGAAAGGCGAGCCATTGAATTATCCAACGGCGCTTAGAGATTTATTTTGGTGTAAACATCAGCGATAAATTGCCCATGGTCGCAACAATGCTAAATAATGTGCATACACAACAGTCACTTATAAAACACGAAAAGTGTTAACTCAAAAAGTGACTGTCCTTTTATTTGCATTTCGTGTTATTCGACATGAGCGTCAATCTAAGAAAAAAGGTGAGACTTTACCTTACCCATATCATTTAGATAGCATTAAATTGGCACAATCAGTGCGGCACAATCAATGCCTGTCGGCAAAGTGCCATAAACCCAACCCTGGTTGTCGTCTGACAGCCGCGATGCACAATAGGCTTCGGCCACTTTGGCATCGCCATGTAATATCAGGGTCGATGCATGAATAGCCAGCGCCATCTCTTGAACAATGCTGCGGGCACGGTATTCCATGGTCTTTTGATCTTTAAAACAGTTACCCAGACTATTGATGGCCCGATCAAGCTGGACATTGACCCCTTTGGCTTGAGCTACCTCAGCCATAAATGCCTCAAGCGTGGCAGGATTTTTGCCAATAGCCCGCATCATGTCTAGACACTGAACATTGCCGCTACCTTCCCATATCGAATTGACTGGTGATTCGCGAAACAGCCTCGGCATAATGCAGTCTTCCATAACCCCGGCGCCACCAATACATTCCATTGCCTCGTATGCATGGCCTGGTGCCCGTTTACAAATCCAGTACTTACCCACCGCAGTGCCCAAACGCACCAGCAGTTTGTCTTGTTCGTTGTTTTGGCTATTGTCCAGCGCTCCGGCAATGCGCATCGAAAAAGCCAACGCAGCCTCGCTTTCAATGACCAAATCAGCCAGCACATTTTGCATCAATGGTTGCTCACTGAGCCGTTTGCCAAACGCCATCCGGTTATTGCAGTGATGGGTCGCCTGAACAACCGCCTG
>JABSOG010000078.1 GCA_013216025.1 Algicola sp.
TTTGCAGGGCTGCGTTGTGAGTCAAAATGGTCGACTTGGCGGGTACTCGGCCAGCGGTTTCTATTCGCCAACCTTCAAAGGCCAGTATTTTGGCTTGGTCGATAGAGGTGATGTAGGTGCGGTCGAAGTAGGGGATATGGTATTTGCGCAGCGCACCGATGTAATCTTTGTAGATGACTTTGCCACCGCCGTGGATCATTTCGCTTTGCATGTTTTGAATGGCGATTTCGGCTACGTCATTAAAGCGTTTGCTGGTGTACAAGGTGTTCGTTTCAATCCTTACCTCATACTCAAGCTTTATGCGGTGGGCTTTGGCAATGGCTTTGTCTCTATCGGTTTCTTTGGTCGCCTTGGAGTACCATTTGCCAAAGAGCACAAATCGACAATACCATTTTTTGCTGTTATCTTGTAAGTACACATAAAGGGTGTCGTCTATGTTGTGCCTTGCGATTTGTTTGGCCATCAGTTAACCCCTGTTGTAACTGCATCTGGTGACGATTAAACACATGTTTGGTCTTCGACCAAAATCGCGGCGGGACGCACGCTCCTACCAAAAGATGGGCAGCCAGCAATAATTATTGTGCTCATAATCAATCTCGAAAATTTGCAAAGAATTTGCAAAGTCAAAATATATTATCAGAAGTCATTGATTTTAAACAGGGATTGTTAGGCGCGTTTCTTTCAAAATCCGTTGCCTTTGCGGGCGTGGCGGTTCAAGTCCGCCCACTGGTACCATCCTCTTCTTCTAGTAAGATAGAGACGCAATAAACCGACAGTTTGTCGGTTTTTTTGTGTCTGAAATTTGACGGCTCTTTCCACAATTCGCTTCAATGTCACTATAAACTATTTGGATTACAGCGCTTTGAGTTGCGAATTTGCAACGCCACAATTTAATATTGCTGATGTCACCGGTATCAAAGCAAATTAACAGGCAAAAAAGCAGTTATAACCTATCAAATTGCCCGGCGAATGATATTGGTGTCGCTGAGAGATAACGGCAAATTTAAAATCAGCCTATAACCTAGATATCAGATTTATACATGGTTTTAATGAATTATCTTCACCGGCAGAGTTGGCCGACATGCAAGGTAAGTTACAAACGGAGCACCCTAAGAACGCGTTTCGGGCACGGGCGGACCCTCCGTAATTATTCTGGATTTTTCACCACCGCCTTAGTCGGCAGGGGCCATGCGCAGCGCAAAAAGACGCGCTTTGATGACTCCCAATGCTTAAATTAAAGATTATGAACGCATAATACGATACAGATAGTTGTTTCAGCGAGACATAAGGGCGCTTACGCGCCTTTAAAAAGGAAGGGGTTCAAGACTCGGTTTTTTCTCTTGCTCTGGCGTTCCTAGCTTCTTTTGATTTTTCAAAAGTCATGAAATAGAGAACGAGTATCCCCAGCACAGCAAGTACCAGCTGTGTCGGTTTGTAGATGTTGTAGAAAAATATAGGCTTGTAATCAACGTCATCAAGATGGCGGATTATATGCTCAATCAAAACCACAATAGGCGCAACTGCATGGGCAAAATACAGCCAAGCAATCATCGCGTCTTGGTGGGTCATAGTCAGCCGTTTATGGTTTTTAAGAAACTTTGGACCATACCTTGATAGAAATACCGGTCTGACTATAACAACACTGATCATGAAGGCGTTAGCGGCCGCTATGCCTGCATAAAACAGGTAGGCGCTTAACTGGTCATAATCAGCAAGCGCAACAGAATCTATTATTCGAACCGTAAGAATTATCGAAATCAGCGTGACAGTATTTACATCAGGGTTTCTCACCATGACGTAAATCATTGCGGTAATGCCGATGATATCAAAGATATTTGGATTTGCTTTGTGGTAAATGCTAGCCAAAACAAGGAGTATTAAAAATACTACGGTATCAATGATTTTTAGTGTTGTTGTTTTCAAAAATAAGCCTTCATATTATGGTGGTGGCTGGTGTGTGCCGCCGCCACCAATCGATAACATTAGTGGCGTTGTTAGCTCTTCAAGGGCAATTGCTGTTTGTAAATATCCCCTTTGGCCACCATATATACCAGATAAAAACTTGGCTTCAATTAAGTGGGCAGTTTCTATCTTTTTTTTCTTTTTTTGAGTTTTAAAAAACATCTTTTATCTCTATTTTTTCAAATGCTTAATTAAGGGGCATTTTCGTTTTCATCATTTTTGTCTTTATCCCCATCTTCTTCGCCTTCATTACCATAGTCCGTATCATAAAAAAACTTGCGAATATCCTAACGGGGTTTACTTTGCAAAAACGAGCGGCTTTGATTAAATCGGATAACCCTATTTCACTAACATCCTTTTCATATTCTCGCCATGTTTGGGCAGCTATTTCTAATCTGGCACCCATTTCCTTTTGCGTCTTACCGGCCCTTTTTCGCATTTTGAGTAATCTGTCCCCTAAAGCTTCCAAATTACCTCCTTTTATTTTCATTACTACATTTCTGTGGTTATTTTATACCAAATAATATTGATTTGTTACTATTTTACAGATGGTTTTTTACATGCTCTTATACTATTTAACATAAGTAAGTTAAACATTTGATAATCAAAGATAAGTGACTACTTGGCGTTTAATTTTTCTCTTGTTCTGGTATCCCGCGCTTCTTTTGATTTTTCGAAAGTCATGAAGTAAAGAACGAGTATTCCGAGTACAGCCAGTACCAACTGTGTTGGTTTATAGATGTTGTAGAAAAACATTGGTTTGAAATCGACGTCATCAAGATGACGGATAATATGTTCAATTAGAACGATAACAGGCGCAACTGCATGGGCGAAATACAGCCAAGCAATCATTGCGTCTTGGTGGGTCATTGTAAGGCGTTCGTTTATCTTAAGGAATTTCGGACCATACCTTGAAAGAAAGACTGGTCTAACTATGACAACGGCTATCATAAGCGCGTTAGCGGCTGCTATGCCTGCATAAAATAAATAGGGGTTTAATTGTTCGTAACTCGCGAGTAAAACAGAATCAATTACTCGAACTGTGAGGATTATTGAAATCAAAGTTACGGTGTTTACGTCAGGGTTTCTCACCATGACGTAAATCAATGCGGTAATACCGACAACATCAAATATATTTGGGCTGGCTTTGTGGTAAATACCAGCCAAAACAAGGAGTATTAAAAATACTGTAATATCTATTATTTTTATTTTATTCAATGGTTATCCTGCATAACTTCTATGGTGGTGGTTGCTTAGTGCCGCCAACACCAACTGATTGTGTTGCTATTGGCATTATTTCTTCTTGTTTAATTTCTGCCAGCGAGTTTTCCCCGCCGCCGCCGCCGTGTATAGCGGATAAGAATCTTGTTTCAACAGGTTCTAATTCGGCTGTGTTTTTGTTGTTTTTACGGTTCAAGCGTTTAAATAAACCTGACATAAATTACCTCATTAATAAAAAAATCCAAAGCAATATTTGCTCTATTTCGTTTGTTTTTAAAATTATTCTAATTTGCATCTTGAAGGTTGGATTTCATGATCCGAAACAAGATCCATATTACATCAAGGGTTCTTGTTTTGCTGCAATTTGGGAATTGTAGCCGCCTTGATTCTATCAATTTAGCGAAAAATGTGTTCAGAACTGACTAAATAAACTCAAAAAGAAAGGATTTCCTTTCCTTTTATCCGCTATCTTACTGCTTTCCCAAAACCAAACAGTCGATAACGGTGACAAAATGGCAGCTACAAAGAAAAATGAATTAGACGAAACCTTAATTTATGGACAGGAAAATCCTTGTGATACTTTGGAATCCCTCGGTAAAGCAATGGAATTTATGAGTGATTCTATTTTTGCTATGTTGGCACCTAGCAATGAACATTTAGAGTTTTCGAAAGAAGGCTTACATCATCTTTTACAGCATATGACGTCATTAATAAAGCACGCAACAAATGAATGTAAAGGGTCAATTGAGGTGGTACAATGGACTTGGACAACCCAGTTAAGACATAATTGACTTAACAGAGGTGACCATTAATGACCGCAAGAAAGAAATACCCAAAAGAATTCAAATTGGATGCTATCAGTCTGGTACTGGAGCAAGGATACACCAGAATCGAGGCGGCAAAGAGTCTCGAAATTAATACACAAATGCTTGGGCGTTGGATCAAAGAAAGCCAGCAAGCTGATGGCCAGGCTTTTCGGGGAAATGGCAAGCAGACACCCGAACAGGAAGAAATCAAAAGGCTCAAAGCTCAGGTTAAGCTATTGGAAATGGAGAAAGACATATTAAAAAAGGCGACGGTCTTCTTTGCCAAAGAAACGAAATAAGGTATTCGTTTATAACCGAGCATAAGAAGACCTGGCCAGTAAGCCTGATGTGTCGGGTGCTGCAAGTCAGCCCAAATGGTTATTACTCATATTGCAAGCGGACTCCGGACAGCGAAAAAGAAGCCGAACGCAAAGAAGTTCATCGCTTGCTCAAGGAGCTTGAAAAGAACTCCAACCATTCATACGGTAGCCGAAGAATGCGAAAGGCCCTGTTTGCGTTAGGTTTCAATTACAGCCGCCATACGGTTAGAAAGTTAATGAAGGAAGCGGGTGTACAAGTCCGCTACAAGAAGAAATACAAGGTCACAACCGACAGTAATCACAAGCAGCCAATCTTCGAAAATGTTGTTGACCGAAAGTTCGATGTTTCGATACCCGATCAGGTTTATGCCGGTGACATAACCTATATCTCAACACGTGAAGGCTGGTTGTATTTGGCGGTCGTTATTGATCTGTTTTCCAGAAAAGTAGTGGGTTGGAGCATGGGATCAAGAATGAAGGCCAGCTTGGTCTGTGATGCGTTACAAATGGCAGTGTGGCGACGTAAGCCAGCAGTTGGCTTGATCCATCACTCGGACCGTGGCAGTCAATATGCCAGTGAGGAATTCAGGCAATTACTGAAAATCAAAGGCATTGAAGGCAGCATGAGTCGCAAGGGAAATTGTTGGGATAATGCAGTTGTTGAAAGCTTTTTTGGTCGCTTAAAGGAGGAACGGGTGCATTCTAGAAATTACCAGACTCGCTATGAAGCCCAACAGGATATTCTGCAATATATAACGATGTTTTATAACAGTCATCGACTGCACTCATATTTGGGATATATGAGCCCAAATCAATATGAACAGCAAATGGCTGAATTGAAAAAGGTAGCTTAACTGGGTTGTCACAAATCAGTTGACCACGTCAAATTGACATGTTTCAAGCTGACCAAGGCAAGCTTATGCAGTTGGAGCAATTAATTACATTGTATCAATCACAGGACAAGACAAAAAACGACAATGATTCAGCCGCGCAAACCTTGATAGCTGAGTTTGAAAAAACGTTATTTAAAAATGCAAAGACGGATAAAAAAGAAAACGAGAACGTTGTTAAGTTGGATGTAGGTAGATTATAACACCGCCCCATTGTTACAAACCCCTCCAATTTCTATCAAGCAAAAAGAGAAAAACAAAAATGAATAAATTTAAAACACTCACTGTGCTTTCATTCCTTGTCTTAGCTGCTGCGAGCTACTTTACCACGTATGCAAACCCTCTAAATATAGTCGATGAGCAAACGCATTTTATTGGCAACGATGCTAATGAAGGTGGTGATTTTCTACCAGACGCAACATTTTCTGAATCGTTACAGTATCGTTTTTTACACAAGTCAAAAATTAATGATAATCAAGATAAAGACGCACAGCGAGGCGAGGTAGGTTCAAAAACTGAATTGATCGCAGGTAATGGCACCGCCTCAATGGCATTACCACCAGAGTCGTCACCACCAACTTTTAGTACGCTAAAACGCCTTTTTTTATCCAAACCAAAAATAGGTGAAGGGCAAGATAAAAATAATTCAGATTCCCCATTTACAGATAAGCCACCGTCATTAAAAGAAATTAATACGTTAGCAATATCGTAAAAGAGTAAGAATAATGAAAAAACCAATGCGGTTTCTGGTTTGGCTTGTTGCTGCGAGCAGGATTTCAAAATGACTAATATAGAAATGGAAAATCAACAAATCTGCCTTGACGCGATACGGCAGATTAAAAAGCAAGATCATTGGCGAAAATACAAGAGAACACAAGCGCACTTGTTTGGGGTATTGTTTTCAAGGGTAAATAATGTACCTGCACCGCTATCCTCGTATTTAGTGAAATACCTGCGTACGCGAAAAGTTATCTAGATGAAGATTCAGGAAGATAAACCGCCATCTTATTTACAGAAAACTGATGCTTTAAAGTTAGAGATTTGCCATAAAATGGGTGAACTCGTACAAGTATATGAAGAGTGGATTAACAGCATTCCAGATGACGGCAATCATACTGATCTTATAAACGGTCTTCGAATGAATCAATCTCATTATTTTTGGCCGCCGTTTAATAATAAATATCTTAAGAAGCTGGAAAGAGAAAGCGAGGCCAAAAATGGCTAATAACGGATTGAAAAATAATAAAATTGACCAAGGCTTCTAGTGTTCATGCGATCAAAGCGCTTGTATTCTCTGTACCATATCAGGATGTTTGTTCACCAGTTTAATCAGAATAGCTGCTTCCGGGCTGGCTGATGAAATGCCTTGTTCCCATTTTTCAAGTTTACGTGAACTTATCCGTAACATCGTTGCCATTACACCACGAGATACATTGAGCCTTTCACGGATATGCTTAATTTCTGAGCCGGTAATTTGAGGTTCAGGTAATGACTCCAATTCTGTCGTTTTTAGAGTGATTTTACCTTGTGAGTGCTCCTTGAAAGCGTCAAAACTTTCTGAGATTTCTTCAAACAGGTTTCTTGATTTCTTCATCTCGCCATACCTCCACTAATTTCTTCAATGCTTTGGTTTCATTAGGAGACAAGTCCGTCATTTCTCCTTTGTTGTAAAGTGTTATCAGGTAAAAGCGATTACGGGCATCAAGCCAATAATAGATAACTCTGATTCCACCTCGTTTTCCTTTACCACGGTTTTTCTGACTATAACGAACTTTACGGATCCCCCACTGCCTTTGATCACATCACCTGCCTTGGGTTGTTCCAGCAGTATATTTTGAAAAGCACGGTATTCCTCATCACTTAAATAATCAGGTCGATGCCGTTCAAAAGCTGGTGACTCAATAAAAACAGCGTGCATAGGGTTTCCTTGTAAGTATAGCGCAAACTATACACAATATGTGTATAGTTGTAAATTACAAAAATTAGCAACGCAAATATCAGACGATAAGAATACAGCTAAACACACCCCCGCCGCTTAAACTCAACCTCCCATTCTTTAAATTGCGCAGTCAACCGAACCTCAAGTTTTGCTTTGGCCGTCGCGTTGAGTTTAATTTTCTTTGGTGATTTGCCAGCCCCAATATCAACCCCAGACAATTCCTTGGCAAACATACTCGGAATAACATGGCTATAGTGTTGTTCAATCATTTGCACACTGGTGCCACACTGTTTGGCCAGAATTTCCATGCTGACTTCACCACTCTTTAGCTGCCAAGTTATGTAACTGTGGCGCAGTGAATACAGCGTTCGGACACCATGGGCGGAGTTTTTAAGCCCGACATCACCAACTGCTTTGTCAAAAGCCTTGCCCAATTCTTTGGTGGTTGAACCGTCAGCCAATCTAAATAACAGATCAGACGGTTTACGGTCAGGGAAGCGCTCACGTAGCTCATCAATACAGCCAAAGATCTTGTCTCGGCACACAATCTCACGGGGGCCAGTGTACTTAGTGGTTTTCCCTTTGGTTATGGTAACGAAAAACACCACGTTGTGGCCGTCACGGTGCATGTGAATGTCGCCCCAAGTTATGCCTTCCATCTCGGTGTCAGGGCGAATGCCGGTGTGTATGGCAAACTCGATGTAACTGAGTAGCAATTCCCGTATCTGGCGGGTCTTTTCTTTACGGCTGTTTTGCTCAAGCCTGATAATGGCATCATAAACCCGCTCGTATTCTTCTTTGCTGAACGCGGCTCGGCGTTGGCCTGCAACGCCTTTGTTGCTTAATATTGGCACCTGTACAGGTAACATCCATTTTTTGTCTATGGCTTCTTTAAATACCATTTGCAGGGCGGTGTTATGAGTCAAAATGGTTGATTTGGCTGGCACACGGCCAGCGGTTTCTATACGCCAGCCTTTAAAGGCCAGTATTTTGTCTTGGTCAATAGAGGTGATATAGGTGCGGTCGAAGTAGGGGATATCCATTCGTCATCCGCAGGCACACTTGGCACATTTTTTTGCCACCCACTCAAGTATCGATTATGCATTGATGGTAGATATTTGTGTTTTGGATAGTCTTTCGCCATCAATAGTAGAAAAAGGTAGGCCCATTCGTATTCGTTGCGGTTGGTCAATCGTCGATCGCTCGGGCGACATTATTCATGAGATCAGTAATACCGCAACACTCGAACCACTCAAAAAGATTCTCAAAGAAGACGCTGCTTATTATGAAATACTGGCATCGTTACAAGTGCGCAACAGCGAAATGTTGGTCAATTACCTCACTGAATTGCTCAAGGCCAGGGAGAATACCGATGCAAACGGTAAACTCGATAAACCCTTGCGGTAGTGTCGTTGAAATGAGCGCTTACAATATAATCCTGGGACTTTTTTTCGTACTAATGACATTAGAGCGGGGGCACGCTATTATTCCCCCTTTTTATAATTTCAGGTTTTTTTGAGCATTTGGGTTGCGTTTGTTCAGGCTGATTTTATTTGTATTAGAGGGGTTTAAATGGGGGCTTTTGAATATGAAGTCAATAACGGTCAAGTAAGTAAAAACGACTTGTCGAGGTTTTTTAATCGTTACCGGGTGAACAAATATATATTCGATACGTTGATCAATCTTGGTAAAACCAATTTTGCCGAGTATAAAGTGCTTGAACCGGGTTGTGGCAATGGTGAAAAGCTGCGATTCTTTTCTGAATGGAATGTCAAACCAGAAAATTGCCACGGTTTGGAGTTGTCTGAATCGGCTGTAGAACTGTGCAAAGAGCTTTCTCCTGCCAAAATGAATTTTCAGGTGGGTGACGCGTTTTCAATGCCTTATGAGAGCAACACTTTTGATATCGTAGTGTGTTCGGGGTTGTTCGGTTGTTTTGACAATGACACAGACGTGTTAAAACTAACCAGGGAAATTGACCGGGTACTTGATACTGACGGCGTCCTGATTGTTTGTGATCTCAATGAGAACTTTGCCGATATGTATGCTGACAATGAATTTGTCATGGCAAAAAACCTTCGAGGTTATTGCACCCGCAAAAAAACACTGGAGAGCCTGCTGTCCAATTATTTTAAATGTGTACTGCAATTTCCTGCGTTTGCCCAAGACCTTTATGTGGGGCAAGAAGGTCAGGCAATGGGGGTTGAAAGTTTCCCAAGTCTTGACCAACGGATTGATAATGAAGAGGTGACCTGCAGTTACACCTTTTGGGCATTTGTTAAAAGCTGGGGCTTCTAAAGCGTCTATGGCTGTTTATTTTTAATTCCCCAACAAGGCAATTAACCCCCGATGTATGGTATGACGCTAGCTAGTGCCCGAGCAGCCAATACAGTTGTGCCAGTAATAAAAAAGCTAACGCCGCCAAAGTATAATGCCGATACCAGCTCACCGTGCTTTCGGCTTTGGTTTTATTGCTTTTATTATCGGTTTGTTGGGGGATGATGGCATTGATACTTTCGACGGTCACCGGATAGACAATATTGGCCAACCTGTCGTAATTGACCAAAAAAGTGGTTTCATCTTCGCTGGTCCAGTTGCCTCGTCCGGTTGATATGCAAATGTAAATAAATGGGTCTGAAATTCACGTTTTCTTGCCAAACCCCGCTTTAATGTCACATTGAATGTAACAATGACACCTTTTTGACGACCAAGGATGGTCTAATGTCGCGGGTGCATGGATGCACAAGAGCGACTGATGTCTGAAAACTGCATGATCCCACAAGACACCTCACACCGTAATATCACGCTGCTTATCCGTCTGGACTTCATGGAGAATTGGGTTTACTCTCCATGTCTTGTCTAAAGTACACAACGTTAATTAATATATAAAGGGCTTCGATGAGAGAGCAAATTATTCAAGTTGAGCAGCTGTTCGAGAAAAAAAAATATAAAAAAGCCTTATTGTTACTTAAAAAAATCAATAAAAAGCAAGCTAGCTATATATCCATTAATTTAGCCGCATCTTGTTATTTCTATGATAAAAAATATACTCAAGCAAACCTGTATTTTGTACGAGCATTGACGTTAGCTGCAAATGACAGCGACAAGATAGAGATGTTAATTAATCTCGCCAATACTCAACTCAAGCTTAATAATTTTAGTCAAGCCATTGAGCATTATATCGCCCTGTTAGAGATAGATGGTTCGATTGCAACCGCAAAACAGAGGGCTGCATTGTGCAGTATCGCCAGTTCACAACAAAATCATCAAATCATTATTGAATACGCGCCAAAACTACTGATGTTAATTGAGTATGCTGACGCTGCCCTGTATTTATTGGTGCAAACCAATCTGTTGATGCCAGATAATGAAAAAAATATCGACTTTTATCTCACTAAACTCAATGGGCAAATGACGACTTTTAATTCAAGCACGGCTTTGCTTTTTTTGGAGTTAGCGCAGACTTGTGAAAATCAAACTTATATCAATAAATTGGTTGATGTTGTTGGCAAAAAGTTTTCAGATGAAAAATGGTTCAGAGACTTTCTAGCAGCGCAAGATTGTTCAAAACAAAACAAGCCGAGTGACGTCATCGATATGCCAAAAGAGCGCGTTGTTGGTGGTAATAGTGAACTCGTTGGGCTAGTTATTGAGCTTTTAAAGCATAATGAATTATTAGGCGCTAAGTTTCACCCCAATCTCAGAATCGTTGAAACCAAAGGCGAACTTTGTGTAAAAATATATCACCAAACCAACAAAACCGAAATGCTACTTGATATCCCTTTAAAGTGTATGCCTTTATTAAGTGACTTTAATTTTGAGTTGGATGCCAAAGACAATCTAGTCGTGACACCTATCTCACAACCGATTAATCCTGATGGGATTAACACCATGTTATTACTGCAAAAAATTTATAATAGCAGCAATAAAATAAGTCACTGGAGAAAGACTTTTCCCTTTATCACCTTACAAGCATTTCCTCAATTTTTAAAAAAGCTTGCAGCAGGCAAACCCCGAAGCTCAAAAATTCAATCTTTTTGTCAACTATTGGATGGACAGCAATTCGATGAATTAACCATCAAGAGCTTTTTAGGCTCTCGTGAATTTGTCTATAAACAACAAGCGCTAAAGCAAAATGGCATTGTTAGCACCAAAGAGAGTGAAACCGGGTTACTTTCTATTATCGATTTTTTGAATCATAAAATCGGCAGTAACCGTTATATATCCGATAATGGCAAGATTGCTGTGTCGGGGCTGGCATGTCAAACAACCCAAGAACTGTTTGTGCAATATAATCATTATGACCCTCTACTGACCTATCTAATCTATGGCTTCGTTGATCTAGATTCGCCTTACATTTTTAGTGTACCCATAGACTTAACCCTGTTTAATGGCGATAAAATTGAGGTCTTCGGCAACACGACGATAATAAAAGAAGATCTAGTGCCCGATGACCTTAAATATCTACGCGTCTATTTACCTGAGATCGCCACTAAACCAGATGGTCTTGTACAGGTTGATAAAATTGTGATCCCCAATACCAATGAAAGTCATTTGTTGCGGGAGGTATTAACCGTCATGCTCAATACCATCAATACTGAAGGTATTTATGCAAATGAGCAAGCCGTTGCACAAGAAGTATTGCGCTTGGAAATACAGATTATTGCTAAAAATATGGCCTACTGGCAAGACGTTCAAGTGCTACTCGATTCGGCAAAATTAAAAAGTACCGCCCAGAGTCATCTGGCGTTGCAGGATGTGCAGCAGTTAATTCAATTTTTTAAATCACATTATCAAAAATACAGTGCTAAATTCGGTATCAGCATGTTTTAAAGACTCTGTGAATTACCCAAGCGCCTTTATTTGTGCTCTCGAACAGGCACCTAGCCTGCCAACAAGGCAATCAATCCCTGATGTAAAACATGGCGCCAGCTAAAATAACCATGGCCACTAAAATATTGGTGATATTCAACGGTTGCGCCTTTAAGTTGCGCTATATCTTTGAATTGTCTGTTGTTGCCGACAATGGCCAGTCCGTCTTCATACAAACCTACACTGATATAAAAGCGGCCTGACACGCTGGTGGCCTGCTTTATTTTATCAATCAATCGACCGCTTTGTCGGGCATAAACGTATTGATTGGGAAAAAAACGGCCTTGCTGCTCTACTTGCAATAATTTGTCGGTGATCCAATAAGCGCCCGAGAGCGATAATACATTGCCGATTTTATCCGGATAATTCAGCGCGATGTTAGTCGCGGCATAACCGCCTCGGCTTGAGCCCACTATGACCACATCATTTTTGTCTGATGACAGCGGATATCTTGCTCGTAACCAACCTGTTAGCTCTTCGCCAATAAACCGGCCAAACTGTTCGTCGACCAGCAGAGAATTACGTTGGCCCATGTTAGAAACGAAAACCGCCAGCGTGGGTGCAATTTTATTGGCGTTGGCCAGATTATCTAAAATGGTGGGCGTAGGTACCCATGCGCCTGATACTTTGCCGTGCCCAGCCGGTTTGCTGTAGGCGTCGCCATCTAAAACAATCAACAGTTTGTTGGTCGGGTTGGCGCTTAAACCTGCGGGCACATACAATTTTATGTCCATTGTTCGGTTGAGTGCTTTACTGACGACTTTTGCGTCGAGTAATTGGGTCGCTGCAATGGCCTTGTTCAATTTAAGGTATTCGCTGGTGGTGGCTTGTGGCATAAACAGCGGCATCAAATCGCTGCGTTGTCTTTGAATGGTTTCAATCTCAGCGTTGGGTCCTGCCACCTTACGATTATATTGATTAAAGGCATACAGATAGCGGCCTTTTTTAGAGACCAAAATTGAGATAAAAAATAATCGGGTTTTACCCAGTCGATTCATCACCAAACCGTTAAAGTCGGGTCCACCGCTTAACATTATGTAATCGGTATTGGCATGTCCAAGATGATAAAAGGTGACCCTTAAGTCGCTGTCGTTACCTTCTACCGGCTCAAATAGTGGTTTGTTGTCCATCTTTTTTATAAACTTGTCGACGGCGGTTTTGTCGGTTAAAGACGCCTGCCATAACGCAAAAAGTTGAGGTTGTGGGTATTGTACTTTGGCTAACCTCAATTGGTTTTGGCTTAACGACAGCAGTGGTTTAACGGTGAGTGTGTAATCACCCCCGCTGGCGCTGGCATCAAACGGACTGATGTTGATTTTGTAGTGACCGCTGTTAAAGGCGGTAAATTCGATGGATTCAATCTCTTTTATCCCAGTGTTGTCTCGGTGCAAAACCTGCTGTCCATCAGGGTCATAAACCTGCACAACCAAATCAATGCCTTGTTGTAAAACCTCGGCTATTAAGGCTTCGCCACTGGCCAATTCGACAACGTATTGATGTTGTTCGGTCGCTGCCAATGAACGGGTTAAGGTTTTGCCCGGTTTTAGTGTTTGTGTCGCCTTGGCAATGTGTGGGATTGCCGCCAGTATCAGTGAGAATAGAATAACCAAGATTTTGTTCATTGAGCGCCCTTGTCTGTGACCTGCTTAAAGTGGCTTCAATTTAACCGTTGTGGTGCTAAAAGTAGTGAGTGGCAAGGGAAAAAAGGTGAGGAAGTTGTGAATTCGTTAATAATAGGGCAATAGAAAAGGGATAACCCTAAAGTTATCCCTTTCATTTTGTTCTTTATAGGATTGGATCCTAAAACAGACGCTTAGCCTTCGGCCGGCGGCGGAGTCGCATTAACTGGGTTGTTTTCAGGGTCATATGAGTAAACAGTACCGTCGGCACCACCGGCTCTAAGGTCGGTTTTCAGTTTGAAGCTTACTTTGGTATTGTTGGTCGCTTGTGAATTGTTTTTCATCAATCATTCCTCTTTACTGTGTATTGTCCTAGCTGTGTTAGCCGGGTTTCCGTTCAAATCTGCATTCAAGTTACCATTAGCATTCTCACCTTGTCAACGCTCGGAAAATAGCCGTATTTGTCGGTTTTTAAGCGTTTTGTCCTAAAATTGTCATTTAGAGGCTGTTTTCAATAGCTTAGTCAGTTAGCAAAGGCCCCAGATTGACATAAAAACTTATCATTTTTTTACTATCCTATGGGTGATTGTTTTTAGCTACCGGTGATCTCATCTTTTAGTGCGTGCGTCTAATCAAACTTGACAGTCACAATGAATTCGGCAAAGGTGTCATCAACCATTTTTGTGTGAGAAAACCGTTGAAATGAAACTGCTAATCCCTCTGTTTTTTGTATCCTCTCTGGCTTTTGCAAATGAGCGTGCGGTTGAACAATGCCACCAAGCCTTAATCACTGAAGACGACAGTGTTGCAGCAATGCCTGTTTGTAAAGTACAGGCCGATAAGGGTGAAAAGCTGGGCCATTACTATTATGCCATGGCGATTTTACTAGAGCAGTTACCGTTCAAAACCTCGATGCATACCGGCAAAGCCTGGCATGGATCGAAGGTTACCCTGACCGATGAAGACATCAAGTGGATCAATGAGGTCGAAAAGCAGTTAAAACTGGCGGGCAACAAAGGGCACGATGAAGCTTATTACCAACTGGGTCAATTGCTTATTCACACCAAAAAGGTTGGCGCACTGAATAAAGGCAGCGTTAAAAAACGACACAATAAAGGTTTGTTTTACTTTGTAAACGCCGCAGACAGCAACAACACAAACGCCATCGTTGCACTGAGCGATTACGTGAAAAGTAAAATGGAAGGCGGTAAAATTCCGTTAAGATACAGCCACTACCTGTCTTATGTTGAAATGGACTGGTCACAAAAAGGCAAAAACCAACAACATCATTATGCCGCCTATGAGACTTGGTTGGCGCAAGTGGAGCAAAGCCAACTAGAGCCCGAAAAACTGGGTCGCAAAACACTGGCCGAAATGGCCAAAGATTACGAAAATGGCTATTTTCTGTATAAAAACCCTGAAATGGCACTTAAGTTGTATCAAATGGCTGCCAACAGAGGTGATACTTTTGCCCAGTACAAGGCGGGTGATTTGTTATATCCATCGAAACCAGCCGCAGCGGTGAGTTACCTGCATCAGGCTGCTGCTAACGAATCGGCTGATGCAATGCTGCGGTTGGGCGACCATTTTGGTTGTCAGGGAAAGAAAAAGCAGGCACTGCATTGGTATGATCAAGCGCAATTAAAGGGAAACGACTACGCTGCTGACGAAAAGGCCGTGCTGCTCGAAACCGGCAAACCTAGCCAATGTGAATAAATCTGCTGCGCATCTTTATATAAGGCCACGTAGTGGCCAAAAGTCGGGGATAAAAGCTTGCGCCTACTCCGGCTGGACCTGAAACCAAACATAACCTAAATCAGCACAAAGTTTAAACCCAAAACCGATGCGCAGAGAATATCTGCCCATCTCAGCTTCCACCACCCCCCAAATTGTCTTACCATATCCGCCAATTAAATCTTCCTCTAATTTCTAACCCAATCTACGATCCACACAAACTAAGGCAAAATAATGACAATTGAAAGAATCCAAACCAAACAGCGCATGAGCCGTATCGTTAAACACAATGGCGTAATTTACCTGTGCGGCCAAGTCTGCGGTGATGCAACGCAAGGCATTACCGAACAAACTCAAACCATGTTAGACAAAGTCGACACCTTACTTGCTGAAGCGGGTAGCGACCGTGAACACATCTTGTCAGCCACTATCTACATAAAAGACATGGAAGATTTTGCCCAAATGAATGCTGTTTGGGATAGCTGGGTACCCGAAGGACATGCACCTGCACGCGCCTGTGTTTCTGCGAGCATGGCGCGCGAGGCTTTGTTGGTGGAGATTTCAATTGTTGCCGCTGAAAAATAATTGCCGTTGAGATAAAATGTGTCCGTTTTGTATAGATATCTGTTATTTGATAACTGCTACAATCACCATCCCAAAAGGGGCGTTGGCCCTGAACAATCAAACGTAGTGAACAGATTATGTCAACAATCACCATTGCACCCGGCGCGCCGGGCAACACAAAACCAAAAGTCGAGCTGTCTCCCTTTGCCAAAAAATGGGCGCAGATTGAAAAAAAGCAAAAGCGTAACGACAACTTTAAAGTCAAACTTGAAGCGTTGTATGCGAGGTTTCAAAACGATATTTTACCTATCGAGCAGCAATGGTGTGAGTCTATGGCGCAACAAATACGCCATTTGATGCCCTTTTTAAAGCGGAAGTCGCTCGCTAAATGGCAACGTGAAGAGTTGCAAATGTGGATTGAAGAGACGCTTGATGACGTGTGCGGTAACCCGTTTTGTCCGCCAGATTTGATGCAAGTGTTACGGACACAATACAACGATGCCATGGGAGCGATGTTTGTTAAAAGGGATGAGGAAGATATTGATGAATTGGAAATTGAAGAATTACGGGAGTTTGTCGAAGAGTTCTTTTTGAGTGAGAAACAATTTAGTGACGAGCAATTAGCGGCGTTTCTTTGTGATCCGGCCAGTTTACAACAATTAATGACGGCTTTTATGGAAGAAAAGGCGCAGGACGCCGAAGACGAATACGACGAAGAAAACCAAGGTTTTTTTGGCCAGAACAACCCACATGACGATGATGAATTTGAGTTTGAGCAGCACCAGCAATCATCACCCAGTCGCGCTGACAAACTCAAATCGATGTTTAATGCCAGTGAAATCAACAAAATTTACAAGGCGCTGGCCAATCGATTACACCCCGACAAAGAAATCAACCCACAGTTAAAAGCCTATAAAAGTGAATTAATGGGGCAATTGGCCAAAGCCAAAAAAGACAATGATGCCTTTACCATTATTCAGATGTATCAACAACATATGCCTGAAAAAGCCAGTGAGTTTTCGCCAGATATGAGCCAGTCGATGGTGCAATTGCTCAATGTTAAATTACATGAGCTAGACGCTGAAATGACCCGCTTAAAAATGCGAGACGGAATGCCGAGCATGATATGGCAAAAATTCGGTGCGCCGGGTAAAAATAAAATAGAGCAAAAAATCAGTGCCCATATAAAGGGTTTGCGGGGTAGTCAACGGTCTATCGCAAAGTTCATTAAAGGTGTCACAACGGTTAAGATAATGAAAGACTGCTTAGCTGAACGTTATGACGACAGACCTGAGTTGGCTGGTGATATGGATGAACTATTTGACGCCCTCAATTTTTTTGCCGGTGAGATGGAAACGGGCGATATCAAAGATTGCCCATTTTAATCAATCTGCTTAGGCAGCTTTATGTTAATTTTCGTACAGCCCGTTTTTTCGTGCAAAATGAATCAGGTCGACCACCGAATGAATGTCGAGCTTTTGCATTAAGCTCACCCGATGGGTATTGACGGTGCTGGCTGAGCGGTGGAGCTTTTCGGCAATTTCGGTGTTGCT
>JABSOG010000789.1 GCA_013216025.1 Algicola sp.
GCAATACTATTTATACCAGCGTAGCGGCAGGTCACTGAATCCAACAAACCGGCATATTTTAGATTGGTTGACGCGGCAATCTCTGCGCTTATACAGGCCCTTAGACTCGGGTCGGGCACCGCTGCCAACGCATCGGTGGCTAGGGTCATCACCGGGTTTTGACGGAAAAACCCCGCCACTTCATGACGAACGGCATTCAAGGCACTGACGGCATCGGCACTGTTGGGGTCAGACTGGGCCAGACCACAGGGTAACCCGTTGCATTGTTTTGTAGGGGTAGAAAACACATAGGCCACAGACGCAGTGCCAAAATAATTGTTATAGGCCATTATGGTGCTAAATTCGTTTTGAACACCGTATCCCAGCGCCCATGGGAAACTATACCTGTTTCTAATTGGGTTCGAGAGTGTGCCAACCCCATGTTATGACCGAGTTCGTGCGCCGTCACAGTGTCATCACAATTTATGCTGACGGTGCTATACATATAATTCCGATAGTCGCCAAGCAAACCGCTGTCGCCGTTACCCCAGGCCGCACCACAGAGATCACCGCTGATACTGGGTCGCATGAGCATAACGGTGTCGGCGCCCACTTCAAACCGGCGATTGTGAATATTAATAAAGGCAGGGTCTGTTTGATTGGTCATCGACTGGAGTGCCGGTTCCGAACGAATAGTATCGGAGTATTCGGTCAACTCGGTCACCACCGGATTGACTTGTATCAAAACCCCACTATCAATATAAATTTGATTGGTGACAGCAAACAGGTGATTGATACGGGTCTGATGGTCTGAGTTATACAAAGCCACGACGCCTGCGGTATAAAGCACCAAAACATCTATTTGTACGGTACTGGCATTATTGGTCTGTGCGGCTGCTTGTTTTATAAAGGAATGATCTAATCTTGGAGGAGAAGGTAAGGGCAGATCGGGTATAGAAGAATTTGTTATAGAAGGCGCGGTAATAAAAGGTGCAGTTATAGAAAGCGCACTTTTAGCCCCAAGGGCTATCTTTTTCTTAAAAGATTCGGTTAATCTGGGGTCTAAAACATCAGACTCGTCGGTATCTATCGATTGGCGTAACACCCGCTCTGTGACCATTGTGCCTTGATTGCCTTGGCCAGACATCACAAAAACCCCAGTCGGGGTGACCAGCCGAATAAAAAAGCTCTTGTCACTGACGGTGAGTATTACGGGCCGTTGTTCTTTGCTTTGTTCTTTATTGGCACCTTTATCGTTAACAAGGGTCGCTATCCAAGTTTTACTGCCATTGGCATGTTTGATAAGGCGTTTAATAACAGCATCGTAGTGCTTGCCACCTGCTGGTAATTGCAGGCGAGCGTTTGGTTTAAGTCGTTGCAATTGTTTTCTGTCGAGCGTGAGGGCAACACCTTGCTGGCGAAGTTGTTGTATCGTCGAACCCGACGAGTCTTTTAGTGACTGTTTATTAGCGGGGGTGGCGGTAAATAATGCAGAGGCGGCCACAGCGGAATTGACGCTCAGTACTGCCATTAAAAACAAAATCAGATATTTATTCATTGACTTAACAATCCTTAACTACAAACATCCCAAACGGGGGTCTCAGTTTATAACCTTGGTGCAATATCAGTCAATCAATAAATAGAGTGGGCTCTGAATCAAGGGGTCAGAGGCGTTGAAAGACTAACTTCCTAATAAAGATCAATCACTTAAAATCAAGGGGCCAGAGAACCCAATTTATTGTCATGGTCACGCAAGAAATTGATCATTTTATTAAGACATCTTCGTTGCCTCTGGCCCCTTGATTATAATTCATTGATTTATAACAATTATATTAAATTTCAAGACCTCTGACCCCATGAATCCGTTTACGGCAACGGTTTAAAAAACACATCGACCATTTTGTATTTTCCGTGGTTAACGGCATTTTCATTCTTCGCCCAAGACCACATCGGTATGCTGTTGCCAGCAGCGTCCATGCGGTTGTTTTGTTTGGGAATAATATCGAGTTGCGTTATGCCAACATCGTCAAGTTGTAGCATTTCGTCACTGGTAGAGACGCCATCGGCATTGGTGTCTAGCCATAATGACAATTGTGACCAAATGCTGTCTTGAGGGCTAATATAACCATCATTATTACCACCAAGGACTCCATGGTCATATTGCGCCAGTGCGACAAAACCGTTCGGGGCCAATTCCTTAATGTTGAGTACAATCGGTGTGGAAAATTTAGATTTTAGCTCACGGTCTGTTGCGCCACTGGTGATGTGCAAAGGCACCATTTCTGTACCATTGCCAAACAATTCTGAACCATCGTCAACCACACCATTGTGATTGAGATCTTGCACCAAAAACGCCTCGTTTGTGTTGTACGCCACCCACTGCATTGATATTGGATTACCATCGCCTATCATATCAAAGGCTACAGCAACACCCGCTTCACCCAGGTGTATGCCATCTTGACCAAGGTCGATAAGCAAAGGGTCTGTGTAAGGTTCCGGTGGTTCGCCACCACAATCTGCTGTCTCTACCGCACAGGCGTTACCATCGCTGCCACCATTACCTGTCGTTAGAGTAGGTCTCATAAAGGTCATTTCTGAAGCGCTCTTCTCTTTGGTTTCTATATTTGGCCCGAAGTTGCCACTAATGCCAAAACCAAACCCACTGATCGACGCGGTAATTTGGGTGCCTGAATACCCTGCAATACTTTTGTAGAATATAGTGCATGGTATAGCCTCGGTTTGCCCTTCTAATGCAGCCCATGCATCGAACATCGGATAACCCGTTGCGTAAGAACTGCCGTCTGTTTTATTTGATTTGAGATTAGAAAGATGACCAAAAAGAACAAACCCATCAACATTTTTGGAAGCAGATCCTGAATGTTTATAGGTGTCTTTGGGATAATCTTTACAAGAAACATCATAACCATTGGCAACTTTGATATAATTAATTTCATCAATTGTTGTTGTGGCTGTAGCAGTAACATCTAAAGTGATTCGGTCAGTTGTTGCTATATGAGCAAACTTATCAATTTCAAAGAAAAGCTTATTTCGCTCATCGGCATACAAGTTCATAGAAACAAATAAACTAAGTACAATCATTAGTTTTTTCATTACTCAACCTCCATTTTGTATTTGATTAATCCGGCTTGTATGGAGCGTTCCAGTTTTCCTGATTCTATACGTTTCTCCCAACCTACCGCCTTATGTGGCCCCTTAACTGAGGTAATAGACACAATCCCACCAACATGTTCGACTAAATAGTCGGCTAAAATTCGTTGTCGTGGAACGTCTAATGTTGCCATCATTTTCAAACCCCAATTTCGCCACACATTTTGTTCAACATGATGGCGAAAATAAACCATTACTAGCATTTTTTTGTGGTAGTGTTCAGTGGAAAGTATCATCTTTTTAGACACAGCGGCTTTCATTGATGGCAGCACTTCTTGTACATATCTTATCTGTGCCTTTTGTGATTCTTGCTCAATATAGTCACTGTCATATTGACTTAAAAATTGCTTTAGTATGGCCACATCTGATTGACGAAAACCTTTTTTAATCAAATATGGCGCGCTATATTCAATATCTCTGACGTCTGTAATTTCGTTAAACAATTCTGATGCCAAAGCCAAGTGAGGCTGTTCCTTCAAGTTGTACGTGTAATTTCGTTTATCCTCTACAGTGAAGCCAAATTCTGTTAAACCGCCCAGTGGTAATCGTTCATTAAGTGCTAAATCAAACAGAGTTTGCAGCTCAATGGCGGTTTGATGGTTTTTTAATCCGGCAAGAAATTCAAAATCCACTTCTAACCGATTTTCATCACGGACGTAAGGGCCATAATGTTGCCGGTAGCGGTCATAAAAATCATCCAAACCATCAATACCGATATATGTCGGAACAGATTCTCTGGGAATGGTTGCAGGGGTGTTTTCGTCGAGCACAAACTGGCCGCTGTGTATGTTGAGGCCTTCGGCTTGTATTGAGGTAGCAAGGCCTAAGGCCAGGAGTGTCGCTATGCATTTATTTTTCAAAAGAAAATTCCTTCTTTTATTAAATTATTTACATGGCTGAGGGTCAAATGCCTAGATTACAAGAGGGGGTTCTTCCATGAGGTAAGATGGTCTGAAGCACGTTTAGATTGGCGCTTCATCATTAAAAATCACACTTAAAATACCAGTGACAATCAGGTTATTCTGTTTTTTATTGATGTCTATTTTGTCTTTTGGGACAACTATCAAAGTATTGTAGAGCAAAGCGAAAAATGCAAAGC
>JABSOG010000790.1 GCA_013216025.1 Algicola sp.
ATGCAGGTTGCGAATACCGAAACCGTGCTCGGTGACTTCGACAATACCAGCTTCGAGTACAACGGCATCACCAGTCGCTTTTCGTGTTTGTACAAACCGGGCGCGACAAACGACCACAGTTGATGGAGGATAAAGGGGATCGCCGCAAAAATTGACAGCATAAAAGTCAACTTAAACGGTGCCAAAAACGGTGCAGTGACATCTTTGGCGATCATGGTCGTCCCTTCAGGGAGTACACTGGTCAAAGGTTTAGACAGCCACTCATAGAGGTCGTTGGCAAAATAAGCCGATGACATAAAGACCACCAAAATGACGATCACCACATGCAAAAGCCTTGAACGCAGTTCGACCAAATGGCCAATCAGTGAATTGCCGGATTGTTCTGTATTACTCATGGATTCTCATTTGCCGGCTTTTTTTCCGGGTGCTGGTCTTTGTTTGATTCATCAGACTCGGATGAACCGATGTTTTCGTATTGGCGGGTAACCGAAGCCGCGGCATCTTTTAATTCCTGCATTGTTTCGTTCAACTCGGGTGAGAGGTTCTCTAACCCTTGTTGTTCTGCCTTTTTGAGGTTTTGATGCAACTCGTTGGCTTTAAGTTCGTGATTGATCTCGGCAGAGATGGAGCCAGCCATTTGTTTTGCCGATCGTATCCAGCCACTAACGGTTTTAATTGCCACTGGCAAGCGTTCAGGTCCTAATACCAGCAAGCCGATCACCGCAATGATCAGCAGTTCGCCCATGCCCATAAGTTAACCGTTTTCCTTTTGTTTTTCACCGGTCTTCTCAAAGCTCTTTTCTGAGCCGCTGTTATTAAAGGTGCTATCTTCTTTTTTCTGTTCGATGCCTGCGCTGCTCGCATTATCCGTTTTGTTTGCAGACTTTTCTTCATCGTTGCCCATGGCTTTTTTGAATCCCTTGATTGCAGAGCCTACGTCTCCACCCATGTTGCGTAATTTTTTGGTACCAAAAACCATGACCACAATGACCAAAATCACCAATAATTGCCACATACCTATTCCACCAAATCCCATGCTATTCTCCTGATACTACTGTCTTGAATAAAATCTATAGGCCGATTATCCTACTTTGTTGATTTATGGGCAAATAAAAACCGCAGAAAAAATAGGATACTTTAGAGCGTGTTGACCTTTGGTGTTGATTTTTACAGCAGTTTGTTTGCGCTTTATACAAGGCAGAGGTTAACACGCCCTTTATTTCTTGGCTAAAAGGCCGGAATATTCTAAACTTGAGTTATGGATCTGTTGTAAGAAAGCATTCGATGAACAAACCCCAACAAAAACCCGCGTTCACATTTAGCCTGTTGTTTATACTGGTTTTTTGTTCGTACACCTCAGCCAATGGCAATGAAAGTGAGAGTGACCCGTTCGATATAGACCCTTGCCCACAAGTCACCGCGTTGACCGATCAGGATTTTTCGTCGGAATTTATTTGGCTTGACGACTTTCATGACAGTTTTTCGGGCGCACTGGATGACTCCGCATTGTGGCTCAACGACAAATTTTCGGATGATGGGCAATCCGAGCGCCCAGGTTCCAAAGCCTGGGCAAGACTTATCATGGGCTGGGAGCCAAAAACCGGCGAATTGGACAAATTCCCGCTCAAATTCAAAATCAAGGTCAACCTGCCCAACCTCAAGCACAAAATCAATCTGGTATTTTCAGATAACGAAAGCGAAGATTTTAATCGTCTGCCGCTCGAAACCTCCCGTCCAGCCAGCGACAGCCTACACGGCCGGGACTTTGGTGCCGCCATTCAGTTATTGCACAAATCCAACGAACACGCTTATTTTCGTTCTCGAATCGGCATTGGCAGTGGCCAAATTTATGCCCGCAGTTCATACCGCTGGAAAAAGAAGTTTTCCGAGTCCTGGGTACTAAACATTGAACCTTCATTGGAGTATTACATCAAAGATGGTTTAGGTTATCGCTTTTTAACGGAGTTATCGCATTTTCCCGATGCCAGCAGTGAGTTTAGAGGATTTTACAGTATTTGGGACCGTGAAGATTTTGACTCACCCCGCTGGAAAAAAGCAGTTTATCATTTAACCAAATGGGACGCCAAAACCACATTTATCTCAGGTATTTTGATAAACGGGGTGACAGCGCCAAATTACCGGGATGAAAAAATCACTATCAGCACCCGCATCCGCCGCCACGCACTGCGTAAGTGGTTGTTCTTCGAGATAGAGCCTTTTTTTGATTTTGAACGCCAAGATGATTACGCACGTCGCTGGGGCATTGCTTTGCGGGTTGGTGGATACTTTGGGTATAACTGATTGATTCATTGACCTTAAAGGCCACAGGCCGTACCAGCGTGAAGCGTATTAAAGTCAGCCAACAACCAAAATCCAACCCGCCTTGGCCTGCTCTTCAATCTCTAACTCAAGCTCAGCCCGCATTAGCGGATGCGCTTCAAGCCAGCCCTTGGGCAAAGTAATCGACAGCTCAATGCCATCGCTGGCGACACTCACCGCTGGCAACACATCATCAAGACGGCGCATTGACAAAATTACAGACAAACGCAAAATTCGAGTCAATCTTTGGGCAAGCACACAACAGGTCATGGTTTGTTTGGCAATCAGGCCTTGATCAATACCTTCACGATGATTGCTCACCAACGCCGTTAGCAATTTTTTCTGTGCGCGACTAAAACCCGGTAATTCAGTTTGATTAAGGATATAAGCACCGTGATGGTGGTATTTTCTATAATCTACAATCAGACCCAACTCGTGCAACATCGCCGCACTGTTAAGAATGTCTAATCCTTCAAACTCGTCCAAATTCCAGCTGTCTTTTAACTGATTGGCGCAGTTAGACGCAACTTCGGCGACAATAGACGCATGTTTTTCATCAATATGATGGCGTACCAACAAGCTATTCAACGTTCTAGCGCGAATGTCAGTATGAGGCATATTCATCAACAAACCATACAATACCCCTTCTCTTAACGCGCCACCAGCAAGTGTCATACGCTCAATTTTCAGGGTTTTAAATATCCCCAGCAAAATCGACAAGCCACTGACAAAAACCAAACGCCTTTCTTGTGCCAATCCCTTGATATCGAGCTTATCTAACGTGCCACAGGCAATCGCTTGGCGTTTAATGCTTTCAAGTCGCGCCAATGTCAACTCTTCAGCATGTCCCTGGCTGACCAGTATTTCTTGAATTGCCTGAACCGTGCCAGATGCGCCAACCGCACTTTGCCAGCCTGCACTAAGGTAGTCATCTTTTATCGATTCGAGTACTTTGCAGGCGCCATCGATGGCGCGCTCAAAATTAGTTTCACTAATACTATTGTCGGCAAAATAGCGTTCTAGAAAAGTAACACAACCAATATTGAGGCTGTTCAATTCAAGGGGATTAATACCGTTGCCAATAATAACTTCGGTGCTGGCCCCCCCGATATCAATCACCAGTCGGTTGCTGTCGCAGTTAGAAGTGTGCGCCACACCAAGATAAATCATCCGAGCTTCTTCTTCGCCGCTGATAATATTGATTTGATGATTGAGGATGGTTTGTGCGTGTTTAACAAAATCTGCCGCGTTGGTCGCCAAACGCAAGGTTGCAGTGGCAACAATGTGGATATTCTCGCGAGGGATGTCTTGTAATCGTTCAGCGAACAAGGCTAAACATTCCCAACCCCGAGCCATAGCCACCTGACTTAACACAAAATCATCGTCAAGTCCTGACGCCAGTCTGACCTTACGTTTGATTCGGGCGATGACCTGCACACTGCCTACCACCTGCTTGACCATCAGCATGTGAAAGCTGTTGGATCCCAAATCAATGATTGCATAGATGTCACGATGTAGATTTTCGATAACCTTTGCCTTATTATTTTTGTGACCTTAGAGGATACACGAATGACGTGCATGGAAGGGATCATCCTAGCAATGCATGGAGCATATTGCTAGGAGATGTAGAGGTTTCCTGAAATCTCACATTTGCTCAAAACTGCGGTCTCAAGTGGTCCGACATTTCGTCGGACCTTTCTTATTACATCTAGAGCCAATTACAACTAGAGCATCTTACGGCTAGTATTTGTTACCAAGAATATTTACAGTAACTTGCTATCTTCTGCGCTGCGAATCCGGTCTGCGACCACCACCGCTGCCACTACGACCGCCACCTTTAAAGTTGTTGGAACGACGTTTATGGTGCATTTTCGGTCTAACGATATCTTGTAGCAAATTATCCGGTTCGTAATGACTGACC
>JABSOG010000791.1 GCA_013216025.1 Algicola sp.
GTCAGTGGGCTGTCGATAACGGCCTATGGTTTGCAAAGAAACTTCGAAGAATCCTTTGCGATGGATTATGCGATGTTTTTTGGTAGCCAGTTTAATTACTGGGGCAGCATACTCACCACTTTGGGTTACATCGGCATGATTATTTTGGCAATTAACCAAGGGGTAGCCAAAGGCCTTCAACAACGTTTAGCCGCAGTGGGGCAGATGGCCTTCAGCAATTATATTTTTCACTCATTGCTCTGCACGTTTATTTTTTATGGTCATGGTTTGGGGCTTTTTGGTGAGTGGCAAAGAAGCAGCCAGCTATTGCTCGTACTATCTATTTGGGTGCTGCAATTATGGTATGCACCGCTTTGGCTAAAAAACTACCGTTTTGGACCACTAGAGTGGCTATGGCGCAGTTTGACTTATTGGCAGCGACAGACGATGCGTAAAGATTAGCGGAAGCCCAAGAGTCAGGTCTCATATTCAATAAACAAACATTTAAAGCGATTGATTGTTGAATATAAAGTTTGGGGGTCACGACTTGACCCCAATCGTTCTCTATATTCTAAAGCGGTTTCGTAGCCCAAGCGCCAGCAAAGCCTTCAGAGTAATTGGGGTTAGTACTGAGTTTTGTTTTTGGTAACTTGAGTCTGACCCCAATTATTCAATTATTCCCATGGTCTCCACTGCGTAGGTAGTGATTCAACAACATCTCGACTAACATAATAATTAGATTATCACCTACAATAAAACACCATGGCTACCGTCAATTTTACCCAAAACCTTAAACGACATATCGAGTGTCCATCGCTTTATGCCAATGGTGAAACATTGCACCAAGTGTTGACCAACGTATTTAGAGCAAACCCCAAACTTGGCTGTTATGTGCTAGATAATCAGGGCCAGTTACGAAAGCACATGACGATAGCGATTGATGGCAAGACGATTATCGATCGAATTAGGCTGTCAGATAAGGTCAACCCAGACTCTGAGATTTTTAT
This sequence comes from Algicola sp., assembly GCA_013216025.1. Taxonomy (GTDB): domain Bacteria; phylum Pseudomonadota; class Gammaproteobacteria; order Enterobacterales; family Alteromonadaceae; genus JABSOG01. The sequence continues at coordinate 987 of JABSOG010000791.1, forward strand.
CATGCAGGCGCTTTCAGGCGGTTGAATCTATCTAGTGCCCATCCAAAAATAGGTATTATTGGGCACTAGATTGGCAGGTCACGGATGACCTGCCTTTTCAACTTGTTGAAAAGTAAGCGAAGTTCCACTCGGCAGCCGCTGCTGTGCTTGAACGCAGCTTCACTCCGGAAACAATCATGGATGATTGTTTCCGGACGATAACTAGTTAAGAAGAAAATAACATGAATCCAATTGCGCTTATCGCGACCAAAAAAGGGCTTTTTCAATTACTCGATGATTTGACCGTGCAACCGCTTGGTTTTATGGGTATTCCGGTCACTATGGTTTTGGCATCAAAAAACCGTAAACAATGGTATGCCGCTTTAAACCATGGCCATTTTGGCGTTAAATTTCACCGTTCTTCAGACATGGGTGTAACGTGGGAAGAGATGAGCGCCCCCCAATACCCACAAAACAAGAGCCCCCAAAAAGAGCAGCCTCAAACAGATAGCCCGCAAGACGAAAAAGGCGCGAGTTTAAAGCTTATTTGGTCACTAGAATTTGCCGAAGACAACAACGACAAAAAGCTGTGGGCAGGCACTGTGCCGGGCGGTCTTTTTTATTCTGATGATTCAGGCAAGTCATGGCAGTTAAATGAATCGCTTTGGCAGTATAAGTTAGAACAAGAATGGTTTGGCGGTGGTTTTGATGAAGCCGGAATTCATTCGATTTGCGTACACCCAGACGATGCTTCACATATCAATATCGGCGTTTCATGTGCAGGCATTTGGCAAACCACAGATAATGGCGACACATGGCAAAACAAATCTAAGGGGATGAGAGCAGAATATATGCCACCCGAACAGCAATTCGACCCGACTATTCAAGACCCCCACCTATTAGTGCAGTGCCCTACTTCGCCTGACAGCTTTTGGGTTCAACATCATAACGGTATCTTTAAATCAATTGATGGTGCCGATTCATGGAGCGAAATTGATACTGCAAACCCCTCAAACTTTGGCTTCAGTGTTGCTGTGCATCCAAAAGATCCGAATACGGCCTGGTTTGTGCCCGCCATTAAGGATGATTGTAGAATACCGGTCGACGGCAAATTTGTACTAATGAAAACAACTGATGGAGGGCAATCATTTACGACTCATAAAAAAGGACTGCCAAGTACGATTAGCTACGATTTAGTCTATCGACACGGACTGGACGTGGATGACAGTGGCGATAGGTTGCTCATGGGCTCAACCACGGGCAACCTTTGGCTTTCAGTGAATCAAGGAGATAGCTGGCGTTGTTTGAGCCATCATTTACCGCCTATTTTTGCCGTTCGATTTGTTAAGCAATTTTAAACGATTTTGTTTTAATCGATTGGATCACTAAAAACAGCAATACCCCAAGTGGTCCAAACAAAAAAGTCAGCAATAAACAGGGCAGTAAAATAATGTGAGGAATGCCAATTTTTTTCGCTCGTTCAACTTGCCAAGCACCAATAAACAAGTCAAGCGCGAGGTAATGTATCCAACCTGTTAGAAGGTGACTCATATTCGTGAAACCGTTAGCTACCCCCGCAAGAGACGAAAAATCCACCGTAGGTTTTTGGCCCCATGTCGACACGACAAAATAACTATAAATTATTGCCAGCAAAATACTTATTAGTCGGGCTGATAAAACGAGCTGTTTATGTCGAAGCGGCGAAAAAACCAACGCCCCCCAGCCAATAAAAGACAACACCCCAACAACTGAAAACATCGTTTCATGGTTCATATTAAACATAGACATCTTTCCCTATAAATTTGAAAATCTCTAGTGCATTGGTCAGGTGACTTTCACTAACACCTTCCAATAGTCTTTTTGAATTTTGTTTTAGACTTAAAGTGGCATCGCCTAATATCACTTCTCCAGCAGTGGTAATTTTAACTAAGCTAACCCTTGCATCTCGTTTATTCTGCTCTTTGCTAACGACACCTATTTTTTCCATCGGAGAAACTATTCTGGTAATACCTGAAGCCGTCAGGCCAATACTATTGGCCAAGTCAATACGTCTCATCGTCTTGTTATGGCTATTGTTTAGATGAAATAAAATCATATATTCTGTAAAACCAATGCCATGTATCGTGCCTAAACTGGCATCGATTCTTTTCGAAATTATTGAGTTAACACTCCACAGATTAATGATAAACGACATTTCTTTCGGTAATTCGTTCATTTGCTTCCCTTATTAATGATTGACTGATGCTTGAAATAAGCTTGATTAGTCAAGTATCTATCAACTTTATGTTTCAGTCAACTATAAGATGACAGATACTTATATTTGACCGGTGTTAATAGTGCGTTATCAAAAGCCCGGCCATACACCTTACAAGCAGCCACTATAACGCTATCTATCAGTTAAAGGCCGTTGAATATAGGTTACAGGACGATGATTGTAACCTGACTTGACCGCTACCCCGCCCCTGCTACTATCCGCCGCCTTACCCAAATGGTCTCGACTGAGGCAATACAGCGTTAGAGGAAGTGAATAGATGAAATGGCTTAAAGTTTTTAGCACATTAATAATGTGTTGTTGTTTTGGCAGTAGTTATGCAAACCCAGTACTTGGCACGGTGGATTTTACCAGTTCCAAACAAACAGTTTCGATTGGTAGTTTTACAGACCCCATTATTATTCTTGGCGTGCCCAGCATAAACGATGTAAATGCCGGTGTTGCTTCGGTATCCAATGTCACCACTACCAGTTTTGACATTCAATTTAAAAATTGGCCCTATATAGGCGGCACACATGCACAAGAAACCGTGTCTTACCTGGTTATCGAAAGAGGTCGTCATATCATGGCTGACGGCAGTGTATGGGAAGCCGAATCTTTCACGCAAAACCAAGGCAATAAGAATATTTTCTTTCTTGATGAGTTTGACCATGCACCTAAACTGCTGATCACCCCACAAACTCAAAATGAGCCAGAAGCTTTTGTCTCTAGAGCGTGGAGCGTGACCAATAAATCTTTTAGCGCCAACTTGGCCGAACAAGAAAATGCTATCGGTCACGGCATTGAGAGCATCGGTTATCTTGCCATCTATAGTAGTATAAATAGCGGCAACATCGGCGGTGGTTCTATCTATACCTTAACCAGCGAAGCGGCAAACGAAGACGGCCATTCAACTTTTTTAGGTAAAATATTGCTGCAAGAAGAACAGTCCAGCGATGCCGAAGTCGCACATGCACTGGAAGTATTGAGTATTTTGACTTTTGAAAACCATATTTTTGCTT
>JABSOG010000792.1 GCA_013216025.1 Algicola sp.
TTCTAGCTTAGCTTAAAATATATGGATTTTATTTCTTAAAATTTAAGATCCGTGTCCAACCGATGGGGTCCACCTCTTACACCTAAAAAAAACCCCGATTCAAATTGCTCAACTTGTTTACTTAACACTTTAAACCTTTGTGTTTTGCCTATTAAATTAGGTTTTCTTAGCTTATAAATGTGCCATTCTTTTCTGTGAGTAATCAAATTTACATCGGCAGCGTACCAAGTTAGTCCTTTTTTGGTCGCAGCCAATAACTCTAAAATCATGCACAATTGTTCACCCGTGCAGCACTCCAACTTTCCAAGAAGGGCGTTACCAGTGAGACGGATACAATAATTAGGCGTATTCATGTTGTTAGCATCCATATTGAGAACCATAGGCCAAGTATGATGTGGTCGTTTCGTTATTGCGGTTGTCACTGACTTTACGTTTGTTGCCTTTGAGGTAGGTGAAAGTAGTAGTGCCGGTAGCACCGTATTGGCTGACCACTTTTTCGCCGATGGCAGCAGTTGCTGATACTACGGGTTATTATTGCGTAGCCGTTGGGCCTTTTTTTTCCGCAATATAACGGATAATCGAACAGTAGATTAACGGCCAAGAGATTAGCCGCTAAAGATTCAAAAGAAAAGCCTACTGCCTAAATAGGTTTTTGGCCCTTTTTTATCAGGAGTCTTATTAATTGGTTATCGGGCCTGTAATCCACAGCGCTGTTTTTACGCCAATATTTCGATGCCAATTAGTTTGCCTTCATTATTGAAATCGAGAAATACGTCCGGGCCACTGTATTGTGTGATTACTTTTCTTAGCTCCACTTGTTTTTGTACAATACCGGCCTCTACTTTCCTTGGGTGTCCAGGCAAATATAGATAAGCGACATCTTCGTCGTCGGCGCTAACTTTTAGTTCTATGTTTTTCATTGCCTTCATTCCTATGTATTTTAATCTTTCATATCAAAATGCTGTGATAACTTGGCTGCCATAGCCTTGTCATAAGGTTTTAAAAACCATCGCTCACCGACCTTAAACAAGACAATTTTAGACCTGACATTAGTTGTACCAGAGGCGCAGATATCCAGCTTTGTAGTTAAAAGGCGTTTCTCGTTACCTCTTAAAGTTTTATGTACAAAAACCTTCACCTCATATGTGGCAGCAAGATCAGCGTGTGTGATGCCTGCCTCTAGGCTTGGGAGTTTCTTATCCAACAGACTTTCATATTCTGCCAAATATAAACCAGTGACAGTGGCAATGTGAATTTCACTGGAATGTTTAACCTTCGATAATAGGTCAGCATCGGCTGACAGATTTCTACAAGCAAAACTATTAGCGCTACACAGCAACAATAAAAACATCAATGCATACTTCATAAACCAATTACCCTATTAATCATAATAAAAAGAGCATTATCGTGCCTGAACAGGGTCGATATTGCTGGTGTAGGGCACTTTAAAGTCCCCGCTTTAATTCAACCTACATACCGCAACCATAACTGGTACCATGGCATTCAGTATCACTGCTGCCAGTTATTGGAGGCAAAACTTCCTCTTCCTGCCCATCGTGATACCTCAAAACTTTCCCACTCGGTGTGCCTACAAATTCAGCCCAAGGAGCCCACTTTGCTGCCCAAGCCGTTTGACTACTTTGGTCTGTATCTGAGAAATGCTCGCTATTAAAATCATCCTTGGTTTTATCGCCAGTGGCGATTACTGTCTCATTAGGCCCCTCTATTGAATAATTCCCATGTGTATGATAACGACCAACCAATGCTGTCCCCGCTGGATGTGGTGTAGCTCTGCCGGTAACTCCCGATCCAATCGTGGGTATTGTCGCATAATACTTGCCATTTTGTTGACTCCTGTAAAGCGACCCTACCAGTTCTTTGTTCAGCCCAATGGAGGCCTGATTGATGGTTGAAATTACGTCATATGCAGCTTCCCACCGAGTGTTGAATGGGTCGCCTGCTTGCTTGCCATTTGGATCAATGTAGCGGTAAGGATTATTATTGGCATATGTATAACGATTAAAGCTATGAACATCCCTAAAACCAAGTGGGTCATTGCTCAAAAACTTGCCAAGCAGCGGATCATAATACCGAGCCTGCATATAATTTAACCCAGAATCATCATCCCACTGATGTCCCGTATAACCAACGTTGGTATTATCCACACTTTGGCTGCCAGCACCAAGGGAAACTTGCGCTTCTGTGACTCGTTCTTTGCCAAGAAAGATGTAATCTGTGATGGTTTCGGTTTGTTGGTCCCACTGGTAGATCATGCGGCCTGACAAGTCGTAAATACTATAACGATGTTTGCCGTTTTTGGTGTCTTTTACTCTTTTGCCGCTACCGTCATAAATATAATCATGACCACCTGTGCCAATCACTTGTCCAGCTTGATTTCTTGGCAAATCCACACTGCCAGTGTGCGTAACCGCGCCTTTTTTATCGTAAATAAAGCTGTAGCTCTTTGATTTACTACCGCTCACACTGGCTGAATTTAAGCGTTTGGTGGTTGGGTCGTAAACGTAACTCACCGCCATGCTGCCCAGATTCTTGCTGGTGATATTGCCCATGGTGTCGTAGGTAAAGTTTGCTGGCCCCCATTTACCATTAGCAGAGGTCAATCGGTCGAGGCCATCGTAACCCATGGAAATACTGTAGCTGGCATCTTTATGGTCAGTGATACTGCTAGTATTGCCATTGCCATCATAGGTGTATTGCAGGTCCGTGATTGGCGTATTGCCTTTGAGCGTTTTAAGGTGTTGGGGCAGTTGGCGGTTGTCTAAAGTCAGGTTGTACTTTAGACCATTACCATAGGTAAAGTTCGTAAGAGTGCCGTTGGCGTGGTAGCTTGCGCCTGTTGCAAAGTCACCCGCTTTGGTGGGTTGACCTAGGGCGTTTGGCGCGTAGCTGATTTGTCTGCCAGACGGATAGGTCAGGGTTGACTGGTTACCCAATGAATCGTAACCGTATTTCAGTTCAAAGGTTTGGCTGTCGAGCAACAGGGTTTCATCAGTCGTTTGGCCTTGGGTGTTGTATTTGTACGACCATTGCGTTGGGCCGCTGTTAACGTTGGTGACGTTACCGTTGGGGTCATAGTAATAATCAATGTCAGCCGTTGCGCTGTTAGTGAAGTTTTTGTATTTAACGCGACCCAGATTATCGTAGGTTAAGTACACCTTTTCAGCTGCCAATACGTCCGTCCTTGAACAGCTATTTGTTGCCCCGCTGGCCCCTTCGGCGTACCACAGTAATTCCCCTATTTCGTTGTAACCGTAAACCGATTTTCCGGTGTCAGCGCGGTAGCTTTGGCATAGGCGTTGGTAGGCATCATAGTAACGATACTCAATTAAACCGCCTTGGGTGATTTTGGTGATGTTACCGAACTCGTTGAGTTGCATGGTGGTATCAACATCTTCTGGGGCGTCGATAAAGGTTGGGGTGTTATAGGCTGGTTTGCCGTAGGCCAAATACGTTGTCGTTGTTTCTTTATTCCGGTTGTTGCTGACTTTACGCTTGTTGCCCTTGAGGTAGGTAAAGGTTGTATTACCGGTTGCACCATATTGGCTAATGTTTTTTTTACGCTGCATACCGTCGAAGCTGGTGAAAGCGCCTTTGCTGGTATTGCCCGCCGTTGGCAGTGGATAACCTTTAAAAGTGACTTTGTTGTAAGCATTGAACTGGGTGTTTTGATAGACCGTGGTGCCGCTGCCTTGGGTTTTGGTTAATACTGGGCGCAATAGAGCATCAAAAAATGTTGTTTGTGTAAAGCCGCCTTTGGTCAGGGTTTGTTTGAACATCCCTTTGACTATATTAGTTTCTTCGCCTGCTGTTGTGTCGATATAGCTGAGGGTTGTGTCATTCCATTTGCTGTCCTTTGGATTAATACTGGTTAAGCGGCCCATGTTGTCATAGTCGTAGGTGACGCTGCTACCAATATGACCGGATTCGTTGTAATTGAAGTCGTTGACTTGTTTTGTCCAACCATTATCGTCAATGGTGGATGTCACACTTTGCGCGCCAGCACCGCGTGATTTTGGGGTGGTATAAGACTTTGGTTTACCCCGCATTGATGCGCCCATTTCTAAAGTACGACTGGTGCCTTGGTCGGTTAAAACGTTAGCGACTTGCGCCGCCAATGTGCCATTTGAATGGTAATCATACTGACTTTTGCTGTTGGCCGAATCGACGCTCAATTCGTAACTTTGAATGATAGGCGTGGTTCCAGTC
>JABSOG010000793.1 GCA_013216025.1 Algicola sp.
CACCTCGACTTTGACAATATCGCCTACTGCCAGCCCATCACCTGCCCCGACTTTTTGCCATTCGCCTTTCAATACATAATAGTGACGACTGATGTTTACGCCCTGCGCCTGTTCGTCCATTTGACGATAATCTTGCAGGTAATCCAATTGCAAATAGCTGTCGACGGCAGGTTTGTTTTTGAGTTTGAGGTGTTGCTGATCAAGGGTAAAGCCCAACGCTTTAGACGCATTATCAACGCCCAAACGGTCGGTAAACACATAACTGCACACGCCGTTGGCAAAGGTCGAACCAAAATGACGCTGGTTATGCTGACTTTTAAGGACTTGCGCCATCAATTGTTGCGACCTTGGGTGCGACCCCCCCAGCGCCAAAACAGTGAAACAGCGTTTGGCATTGTCGTTTAAAATACTCACTCCTAAGTCTTGGTAACCCGTATCTAGCAACTCGTTTTTGGCGCTTTTAAGCAACACTTCATCGGCTTTAACATGATTTAACGCGATGATCTGCAAAGCCTGCGCATAAGCCGAACCACGGCCAATATCTTGGCGCAGTGCCACCGTTTTGGTTTTATCGATATAACCATTTACCGCGACGGCCAGTAAAGCCATGCTGCGCTCAAGCACCGATGAGGCTGATTTTCCTGCAAGAGTAGTTAAGGTCTTAAACTGCTGTTCATTATTGGCGCTAACAGCCAATGGTTTGTTCTTCAGCCAGTGCTGGACTAAAGCGGTATAGGCCGTTAAAAACGGATCTTCCTTACCTCTTGCAAAATAGCTGAAATACCCACCAAAACCTTGATAAGTCTTACCTTTGCTTAATAACCCGTTAAGTTTGTTTTGCCCCTGCGGCCAGCGGGATTGGGCGACAGGATTGTAAGCATAACTTAATGCCCGCGAGATATTCTGCTCCCAGCACTGGTGTGTGTAGTTTTGGTTGTACTCACTCAATCCCAGCCAGTCAGGACTGACACTATCAGCAGGCGATGCTTTGAGGGTTAACGACCCAGGCACAATTCCAGTAGGCAAAATCCGCTCGGGCACATCTGATGGCTGATACAACCAAGTGAGTTGCTTAACTGTAACGCTGGTTTTCACATCTATCACACTGCGTGCCAAGTAGTCGGGGTTATCCCCTTGTGTTAGGTGAATGGTATGCTCACCAACGGCAAACCGGGGCAAGTCAAATACCCATTGTTTTTGTTCACCAGCAGTTAAATTTAACGTCAATGTTCGCCAGTTTTTACCATCAATAAACAGCGTTACCTCACGTTTGGCAGGCACTGACAAACTGTTAATGGCCATCACGCTTAACTTGCTGCTGTCGACACTCAGCATCGTTGTGGGTGCATCCAAAAAGTATTCCATTGCCTGTGTGGTAGTGATTTGTTTGTCGTTCACAGCAAATTGTTGATCATTGGCTGAAACAACCACCATACGCCAACGGCCCAACAGTTGGGGCAGTTTAACTTCAACCATTTGCTTTTTCGCTGCCTTTAACTGCACCAAATCAAGCCATACAGATTGTGAAAACACGCTGGTACCGCCCGCAGGCGGTGTTGATTTATACTGATCGCTGTTGACAAAACCACGCGCATTGGCTTGTAGGCCATCATATGAAAAGTATTCGATGGTGGGTGGGGGTGGAGTCGCTGTTAACGATTCAAAGTTAAGTCGTGCCCAATCGGAGCTGGGCGACCAAGCGTTCGACTTAAACGACTTTGCCAGCAAATCAAAATCGTTTGCACTTACCCCTTGTTGTTGCCATAGGGCATCATTAACCAGCCAAATCTGACTGTCAGCATCGTGATTGCTTTGCAGGGTCATCGACAGTGTTTGTCCGCTGACAATCGAACTTTGCGCCAGCTCAACCTCAACATTCAGTGCAGGTTTGTCGGGTTTAATCCGCAATTCAAGGATGTCTTGTGAGTGAGCAACAAGCTTGCCTTGCGCCAAAGGTTCATACATAACCACTTGAACAAAACATTGCGGTCCCCAGCCGGGCGCGATATCTAAAGCAATATCATTGTTGCCTTTAACCAGATTTTGTTGCCAAGTGTGCTTGATTTGGTCGGTTTGGACGACAAAGCGCACTAGCCCCGCCCTGGGTGAATTCAATTTAACAGTGGCCATCTGCCCGGCGACCACGGTGATTTTTTCATCCAAAAATGCTAACTTGTCCTTTGTTACAGGGGCTCTACCTATCCAAAAGGACCGCTGCCATCGATAATTTTGCTCACCACTTTTAAGCGAAACCAAAACTGAGCTTTGATCGTGCGCAGGCACATCACAAAGGCCGGGCAATTGAGTTAAACGGCATTGGCCGAGCACCTGTTTTTGCTCGTTTCGCTGAGTGTAAAACTCAAGCGACACCACCAAATCAGTCAATGGCACGCCGTTTTTGTCGACACCAATCACCCCGACCTGCCATCGGGCCTTGTCGTGGTTATACTGGCTTTTGGTGCCTATATAATGCTCTCGCCCCAAGTAAATAATTGATTTATTGTGGTTTTGAACCTCGCCATCATTTGCCGTCACCTTCGAGAACAATGCCACTTCGCCGATGGGCAAATCGACATTGGGTAGCTTTGCCTGATAGTCCAACCGACCATTATCATCAAAAGACAGCGTTTGAGTTTTGCTTAAAGGTTTGAATTGATCATTGGTGTCGGTGCTGACTTGACCGACTGTGTAAGTATATTTTTGTGGCCAGTGAGCAGGCACTCGGCCGCCAACCCTAAGCTGATAACCCATTGCTACTTTGGCCTGTTTTAATGGCAAACCGTTAAGCCGATTGGCTCGTAGCTGGGCCGACCAAGCCTGCGCATTAAACAGTACCTCAGGGGCATCAAGTTTGACCTCAAACTCAGGCGGAATATATTCAAACAAATTAACACTGCCAATCAACTGGCGCTGATAATCAGGTCTCTCGGCATTTTTAAGCACTAAATAGAAATGGTATTTACCGGGCGACATCTTTGTTGTGGTTTTCACCTCGCCTTTGGCAAAGCCAAACTTTGACAACCCAGTCAGTTCAACCACAGTGCTTATTGTGGACTGACGGTCAGTCATCACAACGTCATAATCATCAATGCTCTGCACCGCAACCATGCCATTTTGTGAACGAGTGCGAGCGACAAAACCCAGCTTAATAAGCTCCCCCGGACGATAAACCGGCTGGGCAGTCCACAAGTCGCCAATAGTCCGGTGATGGTATTGGGTAAACTGATAACTTATCGCGCTGGAATCATCGCCTTTTTGCGCCCAAAACCAACAGCCACCCGTTTGGTCAAATTGCTGCCATTGCTGTTTTTTAATCAACAGCGTACCGTCAGTGCCTGTAAACCCGAGGGATTGAACCGCAGGTGCGCCGCCGCACGCCAAACTCACTTCGGCATTTTCAACGCCCTTGTGGTGTTGCCAGTCGGTCAATTCAATCAACAGATCGTCGTTTATCCAATAGCTAAAATTAAACCCGGCTGAATTGATTCGATGCTCGATCGTTGTCTTGCCATCATCAAGGGTGTAATCCAACAAACCACTGGTGTGACCCATCAGGTGGCGAAAAGGAATAGGCGTTTGGACCTTTTCACTGGGAATATGGGCCAACGGCCAGTTAAATTTATCCACTGGCCGGCTTTGCTCCCCAATTGATTGCATCAACTGTTCTGGGGTTGTAATCACTATAGCTGTCGCATCTAGCGACTGAATGTTGATACTTTTAATCATCGGAGTTTGGTCTGATTGGGCCACAACAACCTCAGACAATAGTCGATGTAGTTCCCAGCGTGGTTTATCGGCACCCGTGGTAAATTCAAAGATTTGAGGATTAAGCAGTTTCTCGCCATTTTTTGAGCGAACCTGAGACAAATTCAGCCGATGCTTTTTTTCACCATTCAAGGGGATTTGATAAGCATAAAAACCTGGGGAGAATGACCACAAACCGTTAAACTCTGGTCCGCTCAGCCCGGGAAAATGATCTCTTTTGGTATTTTTTACCGGATGAGAAAACTTCAACACTAGCTTTTTGGGATCGCACTTTAACAACCCGCCATCGCCAATCTCGATATCATACGCTTGTTCACCTGACCGACGGCTGTACTGTTTACAACCAAAACCCAGCCAGGTAAATCGGTTATAGTGATAAAACGAATATAACACCTTGTCTTGCGCGAGCGCATAACCGCCAATAGAGAGGTTAAACCCGGCCTT
>JABSOG010000794.1 GCA_013216025.1 Algicola sp.
GGTTGAGTTGGTGCCACGGCTAGATTGCAATGTTGTATTGGGAGAGAACTGCTGGATCTCGGTGATCACGCTGATGCCCCGCTTGTCCAGCTCCATCCCAGAGACAGAGGTGACCGATACAGGCACCTTTTGCAGGTTTTCAACGTTCTTACGGGCGGTCACTTCAATATGAACCAAACCACCCTCTGTTTTTTTCTCATCCGCGCTTTCTTCCCCGAGTGCCATTTGCGTGGTTAAAGCCGCTGTAACCGCCAGCGCGAGGTGACTCAAGGTAAATTTTTGCTTTCTCATCATCGAACCCTTTTGTGATTATCGCACCAAAAGCAACCACCGGGTGATTTGCTACATAGCGCAGTATTACATCTGATGTGCACTACTGTATACCAAGCGCCGATGAAATGAATTTGTACGATAGTAGTATAGGGTTGTCATCAACGATGCTGCACAATTGTTGCCAATAACCCATTTTGCAGCAGGAGTAAGAAAATGACGGGTAAAGTAGCTATCGTAACCGGTGGCGCAAGTGGCATAGGTCTAGCGGCGGCACAGGCATTGATAAATGATGGTCACAAAGTTGTAATAGCAGACCGCGATGCCGAAGTAGGTGAACAGGCAGCCAACCTATTGGGAGCTTTGTTTATTCAGGCTGACTTGGCACAACGTGAAGATAATCAGCGGCTTATTGATGAAACAGTGGCCCAGCTGGGGTCGGTTGATATTTTGGTCAACAATGCCGGTTTTCAACACATTTGTGCGGTTGAAGCATTTCCGGAAGATGTCTGGGAAAACATGCTGGCAGTGATGCTGACCTCACCATTCTTACTCACCCGTTATGCCTGGCCACACATGAAAAACAAGCGTTGGGGCCGTATTATCAATATTGCTTCGGTTCACGGTTTGGTGGCATCACAATATAAATCAGCGTATATCAGTGCCAAACACGGCTTGTTGGGTTTAACCAAAACCACAGCGTTGGAAGGTGGAGAATTTGGCATTACGGTCAATGCAATTTGCCCGGCTTATGTACGCACACCTATGGTCGACAAACAAATAGCCGCTCAGGCCAAAACCCAGAATATTTCGACCCAAGAAGTGATTGAAAAGGTCATGCTGAAAAATGCCGCCATCAAGCAGTTGATCGAACCGGAAGAGATCGGCGCATTCGTGTCCTATCTGGCTACGCCTTTAGCCCGTTCATTTACCGGTGCTGCTTTGGCTATGGATTTGGGGTGGACGGCTCAGTAAGTCAGTTAAAAAGCAAGGTCAAAAGCGGATCCACACGGAGGGGCACCTAGAGTCACGGTGGCCACGGAGAAGGGCAAAGGATTAGAAAATCAAAAGATAAAAGCGAAATCAAAAGCGGACCCACACGGAGGGGCACTTAGAGCCACGGTGGCCACGGAGAAGGGCAAAGAAAAAAGGGCAAAAAGATCATACAGGAACGGAAAATAAGGCCCTTTTATGTTTCCACTGCTTTATTCTTTTGGCTTTTGATCTTCTCCGTGGCCACCGTGACTCTTTATACCCCTCCGTGTGGATCGCTTTTAGCCCCTACACAAAGAAACTCACAACCCCCAAACATCCACCAGTGTTATCCCGGCAGCCAGCGGTGACTGAAGCACAAACGGCGCAAGCGTGCCGCCAGTGCCGCTGTCATTGGGTTTGACCGGCATACCGTGACCGAGTTGGTCCAACTGCACCAGTTGCACAGTCGTTTCTCCTTTGTCGTTCTTCCATTGAATGGTTTTGTGATTGGCGTTTTTGATCACCGACTTTTGCTGTGCATCAGCATTAAGCGCCACCCATTGTTGTGCCATAAACAGCGCGTTGTTGGGGTTAACAATGGCATCTTTTGTGCCTTGCCAGATACTAATTTTTGGCCATCGAACGGTTTTGTCGTGATTGTTTCGCATCAATTGGGTGAGTGCCGACACGCTGTCTTTGGGACCACTTTTCATGCAGGCGATGGCCTTGATTAAATCGTTGGCACAACCATAAGGCAAACCGGCAATAATGGCACCGGCAGCAAACAGCTCAGGATAATTGGCCAGCATCACCGACACCATCGCACCACCGGCTGACAAGCCGACTATATTGATTGTGTCTATGTCATGGTTGGTTTTTACTTGGTTAATCAGGTTGTACAATGACAGGGACTCGCCGCTGTTTTTAGCGGTATCCTGAGACGAAAACCAGTTAAAACAGGCCTTTATGTTGTTTTTGCCATTTTGTTGCGGCACCAACAGCGAAAAATGTTTATCTGTGGCCAGCTGTAACAAGCCACTTTGGCGAGCGAGATCTTTGCCTTGCTGGGCGCAGCCGTGCAATAAAACCACCAAAGTCTGGTTGGCTGTGTCGGGGCGGTAGAGTTCGGCGCTTAGTTGTCCGGGGTTATCGCCAAATTGGCTGACCGTTTGGTAAGCCGCTTGGCTGGCTTGTGGCAGCAAGGTTAAACACATAACGCTGATGGTTTTTTTGAACCAAGATGATTTTCTCATGACTTTCACTGTTTAAAAGGGTTTGTTCATTTTGAAAGTCTCTGAACATTTTCACAATGGTACTTTCGTAGGGGTCTATTGGGGAAGGATTGTTGCGGTGACAGCGTCTACTAATCCAAAATCGCACTCAGTATTGCCAGTGCTTCATCGACAATATTACCGGGCGCAGTTTCTATTTTGTTGGCTCTACGTGCTTTTAAATCAACCGATCTAACACCATTGACCAAGATCACGCCTTGAGTTTCGGTGCCCGAACCAATTAGCGTCACAGCAAACCCTTGAAATCTTGCGAAATTACCACCCTGACTAATAGGTGCAATTAAGGTTAAGCCCAATTTATTAAATGCTTTGGGCGACAACACCAAACAAGGACGCATTTCGCCTTGTAATTCATTACCGGCTACAGGATTCAAACAGGCTCTTACAATGTCGCCTCGCTCAAATACCGCCATTACAGTTCTTCGCCTACTGGCTGTGCATTATCCCAATCAACAAGCGTTTGGGGCATGGGTGCCGACTCGTCACACTTGGCCAATAGCTCGTCTAACAAGTATTTGGGTTTAACATGCTTGAGAGTAATAATCAAAGCGCCATTTTCAGCTCTGGCATCCAGTTTGTCACCGACATTGATATTTAATTCTTTAAGTAATTGGGCAGGTATTACAGCGCCTTTTGAATTACCAATACTTCGCAATGACGTTTCCATAAAATCACCTCTTTATGTTATAACATTGTTATTACCTTAACACAGCAAGGTCTAGTGTCAAAGAGTCCAAGCCTATTAAGTCCAATGCTGGTATTGTGGGGTGCATGGATCACAGTGGAGAATCGCTGATTGGTTCCCCGACCCACTTTGTTTGAAGCCTGCAAGGCAAACATCAAAGCTTTTCCCGCCAGTAAATCACCCTGTCATTGCCCCGGAATTGACCGAACGTCACAATAGCGGTCGGATTTAAATCACCATCGCCGTTAAAATCAGCCCCCAGCCAGACTGGCACTGTATATTTGGCTTCAACTTGGCCACGAATGCCCGGTGGGTCGAGCACCAAACCCATGGTTTCTCCTTTGACGAAAAGACCATCGCCGTTGGCTGCGGTTAATGCCGGATCCAAAGTGATGTTCTTTAAGCTCACATTTGTGTCGTCAAAGCTGGTGCAGTTATCGGCTTGGTTGGGAATAAATCGGCTGCCATTATAATATTCCAGCGTCATCGGCACCGCCAGTTTGGCCGTGTGCGGGCCAAATGTGTGGCCCAAAAACCAGCGTCCATAGCGCACTTTAATGCCCGATACATTCTGGGTTAATCCGCCGGTGCTGGTCACGCCGTCATTGTCGCTGACCTCGGTGACGATAAAATCAATGCTGCTTTCAAACTCGCCGATCTGCGAATTAGCATCTCTGTCGTAGGCAAAGTTGTCAAGAATGCTATATGTGTATTGGGTGATCCACGGGATATCAGTGCCGCTACTGTCGTTATAAACCGACAGGCTGCCGTCGTTAATATTGGCAGTCAGACTCATCAGGGTGAGGTTGTCAGCCCCCACTTGCGTTTTGTCTGTCGTTGGCAATGTGCGTATCACTTTGCTAGTACTTAGGCTATTAAAAGCACCGATATAGTTTTTGGTAACAACACCCGCACTGTTAAATGGGGTGATTGTAAAGGTCGGCACTACAGCGAAGTTGAGGCTACCGT
>JABSOG010000795.1 GCA_013216025.1 Algicola sp.
ATACCCGGCAGTCGTACCACAATTCGCTCAGCACCTTGCTGAGCAACCAAAGGTTCGGCAACACCAATTTCGTTAACACGGTTACGAATAACACTGATGTTTTGAGTTAGAGCTGACTTTTTAATGGCCTTGATTTTCGCCTCGGTGAGCCTTGCCTGCAACAAAAAATTGCTACCATCAGACTTGTCAGTAAAAGTCATGTCCTGATAGCGACGACGCAAGAATTGACGAGCCTTTTCAACACTGTCGGCATCACGGAATAGCATATTGATATCATCTGAGTTACTCACCCGTTTGACGGTGCGGTAACGAATTTTTTCTTCACGCAAATCGGACCTGAATCCGCCAACCGATGATTCGATAGACTTGTTGATGGCGGTTTTCATATCAATTTCCATCAAGAAATGAACGCCACCGCGCAAGTCAAGACCCAATTTCAACGGCTTTCCACCAACGGCTTCGAGCCAATCGGGTGTGGCCGGTGCCAGATTTGGTGCAGAGATATAATCACGGCCAATGGCTTTGGCAACTATCTCGTTGGCCAGTGTTTGCTGTTCACCATCGAGCAAACGAACCAGAATCAGTTTGTTTTCAAGGCTGGCACTTTTAACGCCAATATTTTCTTTGGCTAGCGCATCTTGAACCTTGTCCATCAGCGCCACATTAACCACGGCGTCACGCCTGGCTTTAACCTGAACGGCATGATCTTCGCCGTATAAATTGGGAGCGGCATACAAAAAGCCAAACGCTATAACTAGCGCGACCATAATGTATCTGCCCTTTGAGTATGTATTTAACACAAGCGTTTCCTCGGGTTACCGGGCTTTAAAGTGATTTAATGGTGCCCTTGGGCAAAACCGCAGTGATGGCGGATTTTTGTACCACTACTTCGTTACTTTCGTTAAAGGCAACCACGACAAAGTCTTTTTCATCTGAGATTTTGGCAATTTTGCCAACCATGCCGCCCTGAGTCAGTACTTCATCATTTTTAGCGATTGAGGTGATCAACTCTTTCTGTTCTTTCACTCGCTTGGCTTGTGGGCGATACAGCAAAAAATAAAAAATGGCACCAAAAACCACCAACATGAACAGCAGTTGTGTCATGTCACTTTCTGGCGCTGCACCAGCCGCATAAGCATTAGAAATGAACAAACTCATTTACCTTCCCCTTTAAAATAGACTTTAAATTGTTGTTTTCAGGGTAAGAAGTTCAAAAAAGAACCCCACCACCGATGTCAAAATGGCGCTCATTCTAGCAAATCCAAAAGCAAAGGGGGGGAATATTTTTGATAAATAACAAGATGTTTGTGGGCTGCTTTGAATAAACAGCCCATGTGGCTAATCAACTTTTAGGTGAATCGTCGATTTTCCCTTTGTCAAGAAAATCCTTGCCATACATTTGGGCCGCTTTTTGTGAAATGAACTCACCATAGGTGATTGGCTCATAATTGGATTTTCCGTCCTTGAGAAACTTAGGGAACGTTTCGACCAAGCCATCCATGTTAACCCCCTTTATGAATATAATTGAACGGCGTGGATCTTTGGTCAACTTTACCCGATGCAAAATAGATACGTACTCATCATTAGACCAGCGCTGTAAAATATCACCTATATTAATGACGAACTGGTCAATCGAATCTGTTTTGACATCAATCCAATCACCTTCTTTGGTCAGCACTTCCATGCCGTCTTCAACATTGGTGACTATGGTGAGAAAATCAGTATCTTTGTGTTCCGCCACGCCCTGATCATTAATCAAACCTTCGATGGCGGGATAACGGTGCAATCGCAGGTTATCCCACGACTTGTCTACTTTATCGACAAAATGGTCTTCCGGTAAATCCAGCACCAGCGCAAACAGACCGGTCAATATGTTGGTTAATTCAATGCAAGCTTCATAATAGCGCTTCATGTTTTGTCTTATGCCGTCACAAGAGGGATCGGCTGGAAACGGCAGCGGCAATTCATCACTTAAAACAGACCTGCCCATGCTGAATTTTTCAACATAATCACCCGGTCCTTCTTTGCCCATCAATTTATGGGCATTCTCTTCAAGTAAACGACTGTAACCATTGGTTTGCCACGGACAAGGCCGTACATCTGTTGTACAGCGATATTTTTCGTCCAGCGGTAATGCGAAAAACGCATCAAGGCTTTGGTAAGCATTCTCAAACACAGACTTGTCTATACCATGTCCTTTAACCGTAATAAACCCAATACTCTTATACGCCTCGTCAATTTCGCGGGCAACCGCCTTTCTATCTTCCAGGCTGCCCGTCATTGCTTTACTCAAATCTATTACTGGTATCTTATTCATAACCACCCCTTGACAATCTATTTACACCACACAGAAATGAACATAAATTTATGCTCACGGATTTATTCTTTTTTACCAAACAGTTTGGCCGCTAACTCACCAACATAGTTTTCAAATGAAATCGGCTGGTATTTCGATTTTCCGTTTTTGCGGAATTTTGGAAAGGTTTCTATCAAGGTATTTTCATTAACTGTTTTGAAAAAGATAATGGACTGCCGCTCGGTTTTGGTTAGTGTTACCCTGTGGATGGTGGACACCCATTCGTCGTTTGACCAACGCTGCATACAGTCGCCGATATTGACAATAAACTGATCTAATTGACTGGTCTGAGCCTTGACCCAATCACCTTCTTTTGTGAGCACTTCCAAACCATCCTGCACATTGGTCAAAATGGTCATAAACACCATATCGGCGTGCTCTGCAAATCCCTGATCATGATTCATTTCGGGCGGTCGCGCAGGATAATGATGCAAGCGCAAATAATCCCATGAGTCATCAACCTTATCGGCAAAATAGTCTTCAGGTAAATCCAAGGCGATAGCAAAAAGTTCAGTCAACATCTTGGTTAAATCAAGACAAGCCTCATAATAGCGCTTCATGTTTGCTCTTAACTCAATACAGGTGGGGTGATCAGGAAATGGCAGGTCAAAATCATCATCTAATAACGACCGGCCCATACTGAATTTTTCAAGATAATCGCTCGGCAAGCCTTCTTTACCCATCAATCTATGGGCATTTTCTGCCAATAAGGCACTGTAGCCATTCACCTGATGGTGGCAAGGGCGTACATCTGTGGTGCATTGGGCTTTTTGCGTTTGGGGCAGCGCGTAAAATGCGTTGAGGCTGGCATAAACGTCATCAAAAATGGCTTTGTCAATACCATGGCCTTTAATGGTGATGAATCCAATTTCCCGACAGGCTTGGTCAATTTCTGCGGCAACCTCATTTCTAGCTTGTTTGTCTCCCGACAGTGCCTTGCTTAAATCAATTACTGGTATTTGAATCATAGTGTTACCCTGCGGTGTTTAATAATGACTGTCACTCTTTTGGTTTACCTTCAGTTCGCCAAAAGATAACGCTTACGTAAGCTTACATCTTCTGGCTTATTTTTCCTGAGGTACGTCATTATTTATCACCAAAACAGCAAAATGAAGTGGCTTCTTTCACTGTTTCAGGTCAACAAGCGCTTTAGGCTCGTCATATTATTACAACTATTTTATCAAAACACGGTCAAACTTACGCTTCTAGTGGTGGTACTTCGCGCCCAATATCAGCATAAAACTCGGCAACAAAATCTTCCAAACGTTGGTCTTCGATAGCATCACGCAATCCCTGCATCAAACGTTGGTAATGATACAAATTGTGAATGGTGTTCAATCGAGCACCTAATATTTCACCACACTTGTCCAAATGATACAGATAAGCTTTGGTGTAATTTTTACAGGTATAACAATCACAACTCGGGTCTAGCGGCGTTGGGTCGGTGCGATGTTTGGCATTACGGATTTTGACCACGCCAGTTTTGACAAACAAGTGGCCGTTTCGCGCGTTTCTGGTTGGCATAACACAATCAAACATATCGATACCACGACGAACCGCTTCTACAATATCCTCTGGTTTGCCAACGCCCATCAGGTAACGGGGTTTGTCAGCGGGGATTTTGGTGGTTGTATGATTAAGAATATTAATCATGTCTTCTTTGGGTTCGCCAACCGATAAACCACCAATGGCATAACCATCAAAGCCTATTCTTTCTAATCCCGCCAAAGAGTGATCACGCAAGCGTGGATACATGCCACCTTGAACAATCCCGAATAACGCAGAAGGATTGTCGCCATGCTCGTCTTTACTGCGTTGAGCCCATCGCAAAGA
>JABSOG010000796.1 GCA_013216025.1 Algicola sp.
CTGGTTACATTGCTAGAGGCCAAGCCTGTAGGAGTTGAAGGGATCTCTACATTGGTGCCGCCATCAGCGCCTGAAATACTGCCTTGAATCGCGTAATAACCTAAAGAAGAAAATTTTGAAAACCCAATACTAGGAGTCCCCTCTGCACCACCGGTGATCTCCACTGTATAAGTACCCGCCGATAGATTGGTGTTAAAAGCAGCAGAGCGATTGACACTTTTATTCGATTGAGCAACAACAGTGCCAGCGCTATTTCTAATATACGCCTGTACATCCAGCATACCGCCGCCAATGTGCTCTGTTCTATCTATGGTCAAATTGGCGTTGCCACCTGATGCGCCGATACTGAAGGTAAAGTGGTCGGTATCGGTGTTGCGTTCGATTTGTCCTGTATTGCTAGACGCGTTGACGTTGCCATTGGTGTCGATCACCAAAGCTGTTGAACCGGCAATATCGTCTACTTTAAAAGGAATGAAACCGGTTAAAATATTAAAATCATCTTCGCGGTTAGACGCGCCAGAATATTCGCCTTTGCTCCATTGGTATAGTGCGTTGGTCCAACTTGTTCCGTACCAAATGTTGCCCATCACCGGCACCCACTCAAAATCAGCCAAACCGTTATGATACTCGCCACCCGGAGAGCCACCATCATGGTTTAGGTGAAATAAATGGCCAAATTCATGGGCTGCAATCCGGCCTTGACCGTAGCTATCACTCTCTTTGTAGAGGGTACAGAATGTTGATGTGCCAAAAGCGAAATGGCAAGATGAACGGCCACTTTGGGTATACATAGTGCCACCACCGCGTCGACTGGGTGCTGCTTGGTCGTAGACGCTTCTATTGGTGGTGACATTGACGTCGAACATCGAAAAGCTGGCGGCGACAATTTGCCAAGTGGTCCATAAATCTTCTTTTGATCTATCGGTGGGGGTGTTGCCACTCATAATGTTGCTGGTGTCTAATAAAACCACGTAAGCTGAGCCGGGTTTGCTTTCTAACTGGCTGACATCTTCGCCTTGATAATCGCCAATATGTGGTGATGCTGCGCTGGCCAACAGTGTTTTTTCGGTTTTTTGCAAGAACGCGGCGCTATCATGATTGTGTAAGTCACAAATGGGCAGTACATCAGTAATGTCAATCTCGTCAACCACCAGTGTGCCATTTTTAGTGGTGTATTCATAAGCGATGTCTTGGTCTTTTAAGATCACCCAACCATACACACTTTTAGCATTGCCCTGAAGAATAAACTCAGAGTTTTCAAAACCTTGCACTTTACCATTCATAGATAACGTGCCGTCACTTTCTACTGAAAAGTTGTCACTAACGACATTAATGTCTTCACCAAAAGGATTAATCAGCGTAAAGGTTGTTGGTTGCCTCACTAACTGAGCCGATTTACTTATGTTTAACTGTGACAGAAACGAAGCCGGTGTGCCAAGCGATAAAGCGGTAGCAGATGATTGGGCGAGATTTAAGTTGTCGGCTGCCATAAGTGGCGAACTCAGCAGTAAACCCACTGATAGACATACTTTAGTTAGATTTTGTTTTATTTTTGTTTTCATTGTTATTATCTTCTTGTTTTTGTATTCATAATTGTTGTTTTTATCATTTTCACGCAAATATACCAAAACTGACAATGAGTGGTCATTTCAATACAAATCATTGGTGAAAGTGATTTATGGTATAAAGACTAATAGTGTTTTAGTGCACTATGAGACGTTTTTAAGGTAGTGGATAGTAGAAAAAAAAGACAATGTTATATTGTATCCACAACCGTACATAAGGATACATGGCGTCTTTTTAGGGCGTGGTTAAACGGTGCTATTGTCACGAAAATCAAGGGCTAATAGCCAGTTCTATGTGCTTGTGTTGTTGATACAAGAATTGTTGGCGTTGGTGAATTTCAAGGGGTCAGAGGAATTTCAAGGGGTCAGAGGAAATTTCAAGGGGTCAGAGGTGTTGAAGAGTCAATAAGCCAAATAAAATCAATAGATTATGATCAAGGGGTCACAGAGGTAGCATAATGCATCTAATTAGAACAACTAGGTAATAGTTATTGATATATTGAAATAGGGCGTGAGGATTTTCTGGTAAAAAATCCTCAACTCTGGCCCCTTGATTTTAACTTGTTGATTTTAATGGGTATTTGTTGCTTTCAAGATCTCTGACCCCTTGATTTTAACGGTCAACCGCCTCTTGATAAAGCGAATTGCCAAACTCTACTACTATGTCATCTACTAGCGTTTGCACCTTTGGGTCAGCCAACAATTGGCCGATTTGCTGATGAAGCTCCAGATGCCGGTGATTCTCACCCAAAGCGATGATCCAATGGGTCGCCAGCGCTTTGATCATCACTTTATTGAGTGTATGGCCCCTGTCTGTTTGACCAAAAGAGCTTGATGTAAAAATCAGTAACATTAATAACAACGGGCAAAGCAGTGGTTTGATCATAGTTTTCTCTGTGGTGAGCTTTGGTGTGTATGAGGGGGTTTATTTATAGTCGTGAAGCCGGGCGAAAAAGTTTACTGAACACTCAAATCAATTCGCCCAACAACCATTAACCTTTCAACGCCGCTTGATATTCTTCAAGAAACTGTTGGTGTTTGTTTTGATGCCATCCACCCATTGAGTTGGCTTTTTCTCTGGCTTGTTTTTGATAGTCGAGCGCTTTGTCAAACTGCTTTAGTTGGGCGTAGGCATCGGCCAAAGCATGTATCGCCCAGGCAGATTCTGGGTAGGTATCTACGCTGATTTTGAATACCGTCAAGGCCTTTTTAGGGTTGTCTTTCATCAACGATTTACCTAGCGCGGTTAAGGCGTCTTCGGCGGAAACTTCAAAGCCAAACTTTTGTTCAGACAGGTAACGGTAATGTTTTAAAATGGCTTGTGCACCTTGGCGAGAAATAACCGAGTCGGCTGCTAGTGTGTTATGAATGTCGCTAAAAATCGCCTCAATGGCGTGTACTACAGCCAATACCGGCTGTGACATGTAGGTTGTGCCTTCAAAAGCTTTGGTTTGCCATGTCAGTTGTTTTGGTGCGGTGGTTTGCAAGATTTTCTTGAGTTCGGTAAAGCTGTCTTGGTGGGGTTGCTCGTATCTGCTGGTGCCGTTAGACATAAACAGGTAACGGGGTTTGTCGGTCAATTTTTTTAGCTTTTGTTCGGCGCTCGACATTAATCCACGGTGATCGTCTGCCAACACTGGGCTGGCGATAATATAGGCATTAAAAAGACTGGGGCGATTGAGCAGGGTGTATAAACCGGCACTTCCGTTGCCGGTAAAGCCACTGTAAATTCGAAAGCCATTGGTACGATAGTTTTTGTCCAATGCTTTGAGCAAGTCGTGCTCAAAAAAATCAAGTAGTTGTGCACCGTCTTCATACACAGGTCCCAACAGTTTGCTATAGGTTGCAGGCGTAACCACGATGGTTTCGAGCCAAGGCCATTCTCCGTTATGGCTCATCCAGTCGTGCATACCTGTGAGCATGGGTTGGGCGCGGGTATGAAAATCAAATAACACGACATAACGCTTGTCGGTATTTTTGGCGTAATTGGGGGGCAGGGTGCCACTAAAGTCAATGGTGCCTTCATAGAGTTTTGAGCTAATGGAGAGTTTTTCGATCGGATTAAGGTCCCAGACCTCAACTGCATTGGCCCCAAACATTGAGATTGAACTGATGGCAATTATCGCAGTGGCGATAAACTGTCTGATTTTCATGATACTGATTTCCTTAGATTAACGACTGGAGGCTACGCTAGCCCAATTGTTTATTGTATGCAACTGTTGTTAGACAGGCGTGGTGGAAATGTGAGACAGACGTGAGGTAATCAGCGTTCAAACAACTGAATGCGGTTGCCATCTGGGTCAAGTATCAAGACTGTTCTTTTACCGCTGACCGGGTCTTTAACCACGGTACCATAAAGTTTCACTTGTGCTTTGGTGAGCCATTTCAACCACAGGTCAAAGTCGGCGACTTGAAACCCCAGTTTAAAAAAACCACCAATTTTAGTCTTTTTTGGTGTACCTGCTAATAACTCAACGGGATTTAAGGTTTTGTTGGTTTCGATTAATTCAATAAAAGCGCCCTGACGTTTTAAATTGGCTTGGCTGAAACCGCGTTTGGGCATATCGACTCGGTTGACCAGTTCGAAGCCGAGTTTTTTGTGGTACCAAGTG
>JABSOG010000797.1 GCA_013216025.1 Algicola sp.
TTGGTCTCGGGGTTTAACGTTTACCCCAACGAAATTGAAGCTCAATTGGCTAAAATGCCAGGTATTTTGGAATGTGCCTGTATCGGTGTGGCTGATGAAAAAACCGGAGAAGCGGTTAAGGTTTACGCCGTCAAATCGGATGCTGATGTGACAGCCGAAGATGTCAGTGCATTTTGCCGTGAGGGATTGGCCGGTTACAAGGTACCTAAGCAAATCGAATTTATTGCTGAGATACCCAAATCCAGTGTGGGTAAAATTCTGCGGCGCGAGCTAAGAAGCCAATAGAAATCGCTTAAAATCCCCCCCGGGAGCGGTGTCAATCGCTCCCCGTTTAAAGACCCCTCGCCGATAAAAGGACATAATATGAAAAACTTACGGCAAAAGTTGAAAAATATGTTTAGTCGCTCTAACGAAAAAAACGTTGAAAATGCGGGGTTAGAAATAGCCTTCGCCCAGAAATATTCGATGGTCGAAAGCCCTTATTGTGCGGCTATTCATGCGCTGTTGAAAAAGATTTACTTTGATGCACAAGCGCATACAGACAAAGACGATCGTATGTCTGTCGAAAATGCATTGTATTGCGTGGCGACTAAAAGAATGTGTAAACGACAATATGATGGAGACTCACAAGTCTATCTGTCTGGATTGCTCAATGACGTTGACAGTGGAAAAGATGAGTTTTCACAAGTTTGTTATGATAACGAGTATGCAGCGGCTGTTTTTATGAATTTAAAAATGGGGCTAACGCTACTGTATAGTGAAGCCGTGAATCAAATGAAGTAATACTGAACCCTGAGATTGCTATCACTTACGTTGTCCGAACCGCTCTTTTTATTTATTGGTCGTAGTGGCTGCCATAATCGCACCGCCCAAGATCATCAAGCCACCCAGCAACAACTGCCCGGTCACCTGCACATCGGCCCACACAATCAAAATAAGGGTAGAAAGCAAAGGGGCGAGATAAGACAAACTGCCGAGCAGCGGCAGGTTGCCCTTTTTCATACCATGATCCCAGGCAACAAACGCGATGCCGACTGGTCCCGCGCCCAGTAACAATATGCCCAGCCATTGTGATGAAGATAACGGCCATAGTGTTTGTTCAAGTGCAATATGGCAGACCAAAGCCAACAAGGCCGTTACCCCGCAACCCCAGCCGATAAAGTCTGATGGCACCTGAGTACGTTTGCTTGACAGCACCGAATACAAAGACCAAATTAAGGCGCAGGCAATGGCAAATACATAACCCCAAATATGCTGAGTGCTCAGTTGCATACCGGTGCGGTAAATGAGCAACCAACAGCCCGCCAGCGATAACACCGAACCTGCAATCAATAGGGGCTTGACGGGGCTATTGTGCAATCGGGTAGCCAATAAAACGATAAACAATGGCCATAAATAAGCGATTAATCCGGCTTGTAACACGGGCGCAGTTCTCAGCGCCATAAAATAGAAAAAGTGATAACCAAACAATCCAAACAGCGTCAGCGCCCATGTGGCCGAGGGTTGTTTGAACAAGGCGATGGCATTTTGCCCTGTCAGTTTCCACTTTAAGGCGATCACCGCAAAACCGGTGGCAAAACTCATGGCCATTAATTGAAATGGTGGGATTTGTCGGTTGATGTCGGTTAAAAATGCCAAACAGCCCCACAGAAGAATGGCGGCAAAGCCGCATAATGTTGCCCGAAATTGTGTGTTCATGATGACGTCCTCTAATGGAATAAAGTTCATCATACTGATTTGGTTGCTACGGGTCTTTGCCGTAAAGGCGTTAGTTTTTGTCGTTCTGGCGAAAGTATCTAGGGGAGTGACCAAAGTGCTTTTTGAAGCGGTCACTGAAAGCGGAAAGGTTGTCATAACCGACTGATTCGGCCACACTTTGAATCGACTCGTTTGATTGGGTTAACCGATTGGCGGCTTCTTTCATTCTGATTTGTTGCAGATATTGCAATGGTGACAGACCCATTTGTTGTTTAAATAGCTCGGATAATTGCCGCACGCTTAAATGCGATGCGCCTGCAACGTCGACAAGCACGACTTTGTCGGCAACATGGTCGTCCAAAAATGACCGGGCCAGATTGACTCGTTTGTCGATTTGTAAATTGGTTTGCAATTGCTCTGACATCAGGTCGAGCAACAACATTAAAATCTGTTGCTGGGTTTGTTCGCTTAACGGGGCGTGTTGTAAACGGGTGGCAATAAAATGAATATAGCTGCTTAAAGAGGGTGACAAGGGCAAAAAAGCGGGCAAACGGTCGAGCATATTGGCCCACTGTAATGGCACATCGGCAACGATAAATTGATTGTCTTCAAAAGCAGCAAAAGCATGACGGTTTTGCGAACAGATCACCGCTGCCTGATTTGCCTTGACCTGCCCACCACAACCTTCAACCTCCAACTCCAATACACCACTGACCGGCAATACCAGTTGATGATAGGCATGAATATGGCTGTCATTTTGTTCGCCATAACAGCGGACATCAATTAACAGTCGGTTGGTTGGTTTGTTATCACGCACTGGGCAGTGCCTCCGCTATTTCGACAATATTAGCGCTTGGTTATCAAGACTATACTTTCCAAACTACCCAATGGCCACCGTTGGCTGGGGTGACACTTACACAGGTGAATGTACTGCACAGATGTTCGACAACGCTCCACTGGCTAGCGAACTGACGAATGGAGCCATCATCCATGCCCTCAAGGGCACTTGCACTCATAGGCAACAAAGCAGATGAAGCAAATAAGGCGGCTACAGCGGCGGTTTTAACTAATTTCAAAGTGTTTTTCATGGTTCTTTTCTCTTTTTATTGGTGTTAGATTTGGTGTTAAAATGATCTTTAACTATTTGATAGAAAACGATTATCTATCAAGTACCCGCACATACTAACAGAAACATTTTAACAACATAGCAAACGGCGTTGCCAGTGTCACATTTTCGTTTACAGAATTGTAACGGAAAGTGTACAACAGGACAAACCTGGCACGCTGAAAACCTTGGCGACGTGATTTGCTTCCATGCCTATCAGGTAATGACAATAAATTTATTGTCATATAAGTTGACTATAGATTCATTGTTAACTGAGGTTAGTCATGGCGGGACAAGTGGTCACCGGCGCAATATATTTTTCTTTACAGTATCGTTCAGTCTTGCAGCACTGAACATGACAACTACAAAGCCATTATCGAAAATCTGTTTAAATTAAACTTTACCGATAAACTTTCTACAATGAAGCATTGGGAAAAAGACAAGCTAGATAGTTTGAAATCGAGCATTAAGGGGGGTGAAGTTGTCAGCATGACCGACTCAAACAAACTGCTGCAAAAATTAACTCCAAAGATCAACAGGCCCTAATAAGAAACAAAAAGTTTGGACACACACTCGAATTTTATATAGGGTTCTAGTCCGGTTATTTAAGCGTTAGCGAGCAAAGGTGAAAATGGCGCATCAGCAGTACAATAAAAAGTATCGTTCTCAATGCATTGACGCATTCGATAGCAATGTTGGTAAATACTTTGATCTTACAGAGCGTAAAGAGTTTATTGAATTCTTAGATTCATTAAATGATCTTAGCACTTACTTTGTATGTATCAGAGATGGTCGAGTTGTGGCTTGCGGAGGTGTTGATAAAAAATCAACAATAGCTTCATTGGATTGGGGAATGGTTCATCGAGACTTTCATGGACAAGGATTGGGCACTCATCTGACAGATTTCAGGCTATCTCAGTTGAAAGCAGATAACACGATTGACCTTGTCACAATAGAAACATCGCAGCATACCGAGGGCTTTTACATCAAACGAGGTTTTATTACGACAAAGGTTGTCAAAAACGGCTTTGGGCAAGGCATTGACTGCGTTTATATGCAGTGCAGCGTAGCTTAGCCTTGAA
>JABSOG010000798.1 GCA_013216025.1 Algicola sp.
GCGCAAGATTTACGAGCAGTCAAGCCATATTGATGTGGTAAAGGTGGCAAGAACGATTAGTCACAAAGGGTCAGCTCGAAAGCCGGTTGAAGAAATTTTTGCGTTGTATGAGCATACGTAGGTTGTGGTTGAGATGCGAAGCAACGAAGCCCAACATTTGAGTTAAACGATAGAAGTCATGGGAGCTGTGTATTCTTGGTGTTGGGCTTCCCGCTGCGCGGTTCAACCGCAACCTACGGATTTTACCCAGTAACAATCATTACCACGCCAATAATACTGGCTACAAATAAAATGGTACAAATAATGCCGACGATAATATAAGTTTTGGGGTTAGCGGCGGTAAAATCTCTTTTGCGATTTTTGTCACTTTGCACGCCGATCATGGCGGCAAAAACACTACTGAAAACCTGTAAAAGGGATGAGCTGGATTTATCCTTCACGCGTGGTCACTACCGTCTTTGTGGGTTGGTATTTTGAACTGTGTACCAGTTCAAACAAATCAATAAATTGGAATTGGGTCGAACGACTGCCGCCGCTGAGCCAGTTTAACCAACTGTTATTGGCACTATTACCGGTATTAAATTTAGCGATACAGCTGGTTTGTGCAGATGCGGTGCAATGGGTATTGTCAAACTGTTTGGCTGCGCCAGAAGTGACAAACAAAGGTATGGAGAACATCAGAGCCAATGTCAGCCGTTTTTTAGCGGTGCGACTTAACGTATTAATTGCTGTATTGTTTACCGTGCTTTTTACAGCATTTCTTCGCATATTTTCTACTGCAAAAGTATCGCTTGATTTCATACCACTCCTCCCAAATGACCGTTTTTCTAAGCTGCCTATAGTATACTATATGAGCTAAAAGTATATCATTTATTGCAGACTTGCGATGAACGGATACGTATCTATGTTAAGCGGTCACAAAGCCGTTCGTCGCAGGTCATATAGGCATGAGTTATCATCTTTAATCATTAGACCAAGCCCTTGTTTTCCTGATAAAATCAGCATCAATACTCTTGCACAGTACAACCCATAGCCAATACAACGTCAACACAGAGAAAACCACCATGAACCAGACCAAAAAAGACTATTTGATTGCCCCTTCTATCCTCTCAGCCGATTTTTCCCGATTGGGCGGCGATGTTGAAAAAGTACTGTCCGATGGTGCCGATGTGGTGCATTTTGACGTGATGGATAATCATTACGTGCCTAATTTGACCATCGGTCCTATGGTTTGTACTGCGCTAAGAAATTATGGTATTACTGCACCCATTGATGTCCACTTAATGGTCAAGCCGGTCGACAGAATGATTGAAATGTTTGCCAGCGCAGGTGCATCGATTATCACCTTCCACCCTGAGGCATCGGAGCATGTCGACCGCTCGTTGCAGTTGATTAAAAGTGCCGGTTGTCAGGCCGGTTTGGTACTGAACCCGGCCACCTCATTACAGCAACTTGAACATGTCATGGACAAATTGGATGTTATTTTGTTGATGTCGGTCAACCCGGGTTTTGGCGGCCAGTCATTTATCCCGCATACCCTTGAAAAACTGCGTCAGGTACGCAATCTAATTGACCAAAGTGGCTATGATATTCGCCTTGAGGTTGACGGTGGCGTGAACGTCAAAAATATCCGTGAAATTGCCGAGGCTGGTGCTGACATGTTTGTGGCAGGCTCTGCCATTTTCAACCAACCGGATTATGCTGTGGTGATTGAGCAAATGCGCTGTGAATTGGCCAAGGTCAATGGATAAACCCGGCAGAACACAGTATTAATCCTGTGGTTCTATAACCAAAGTTTGTGTTAGCCTGCTTTGACCAGTTACAATCGTTATCAACCCTATAAGCTTAAATAAAGAGAATAAAAAATGACTAAACCCGTTGTACTAAGTGGTATTCAGCCCTCCGGTGGATTGACAATTGGCAACTATATGGGTGCATTGCGACAATGGGTTGACATGCAGCATACTCACGAATGTTTCTATGCTCTGGTCGACTTGCACGCCATTACCGTGCGTCAAGACCCTGAAAAACTGCGTAAGGCCAGCCTAGACTCATTGGCCTTGTTGTTGGCGGTCGGCGTCGACCCAAAAAACAGCACTATCTTCATGCAATCGCACGTACCGCAACACGCTCAATTGGGCTGGATCCTCAATTGTTACGCCCAAATGGGTGAGTTGAATAGAATGACCCAGTTTAAAGACAAGTCACAGAAAAACGTCAGTAACATCAATGTTGGTTTGTACGGTTACCCGGTATTGATGGCAGCCGATATTTTGCTATACGCAGCCGAAGAAATCCCGGTAGGGCAAGATCAAAAACAGCATCTTGAACTGGCTCGTGACATTGCGACGCGTTTCAATAACCTGTATGGCGAGACTTTTCAGATACCCGAACCCTTCATCCCCAAGCTGGGTGCCAAGATCATGAGCTTGCAGGAACCCACCAAAAAAATGTCAAAGTCGGATGACAATCCCAATAACTTCATTGGTTTGCTTGAAGACCCGAAAAAAGTTGCCAAGAAAATCAAACGGGCAATGACGGATTCGGACGAGCAGGCGCGAATTTATTTCGACACCGAAGAAAAGCCGGGAGTATCTAACCTGTTAACGTTGTTGTCTTGTACCACGGGCCAGTCGATCGAAGATTTGGTGCCGCAGTATGAAGACAAAATGTATGGTCACCTTAAGGGTGATGTTGCCACCGCCGTGGTTGATTTTATAACGCCCGTACAACAGCGCTTTCATGAGTTTCGTGGCGATATGACGTTGCTCAACAGCATTATGAAAGAAGGTGCAGAAAAAGCTTCCGAACGTGCTGAAAAAACACTGATTAAGGTGCATCAGGCGGTTGGGATGGTGGCCAAAGGCTAAAGTGGCCTTGAGTTGCAGTTATCGGCGTGGGGGATTACATGTTATTATACCCGCGCCAATTTAGACCTGGGCAAGAAGCACATATTAAAAAATACATATTAAAAGAAGCACATATTAAAAGGGGAATTCCACCGTCATGCTAATCGTCGTATCACCTGCCAAAAATCTAGATTATGAAACCGCTCTTGCTACCGAGAAACACAGCCAACCACAATTGCTTGATCATGCCAACGAGTTGATGACGGTCTGTAAAATCCTGTCTCCGGCAGATTTGAGCTCGTTGATGCACATCAGCGACAAACTGGCCGGGCTAAACGTTGCACGCTTTGGTGAATGGGCGACCCCTTTCACACCAGACAACGCCAAGCAGGCTGTATTGGCTTTTAATGGCGATGTGTATACCGGTTTGGATGCACCAACGTTTAGCACTGCCGATTTTGAATATGCGCAGTCGAACTTCAGAATTTTGTCAGGCCTGTATGGTTTGTTAAAACCACTGGACTTGATGCAACCTTATCGACTGGAAATGGGCACCAAATTGGCCAATAGCCGTGGCAAGAACCTTTATGAGTTTTGGGGCTCGGTGATAACCCAAAGCTTAAATGAAACCTTGTCAGAACAAGATGACCCTATTTTGGTCAACCTCGCTTCTAATGAATATTTCAAATCGGTCAAGAAAAAACAGCTCAAAGGCGAGCTTATTGAACCTGTGTTTAAAGATCAAAAGAACGGTCAATATAAAGTGATTAGTTTCTTTGCTAAAAAGGCTCGGGGTTTAATGGCACGTTACCTTATTCAAAATAAAGTGACGACTTTGGCCCAATTGATTAAGTTTGATTTGGCTGGTTATCAATATCACGAGGCGTTTAGCACACCGGGCAAACCTGTGTTTACTCGGGATGAGGCTTGAGCTAAATCTATTAAAGATATGTAGGATGTGCCTCGGTTCCCTCTCGGCAATTGCTCCTTGCATTGCTCTAACTCCTGCGTCCGTGCAGTCGGGACCCATCCTACAATACCTTTCTATCAGGAAGCTGGTTTTGTCGTGCTAGAAGCTGAAGCTTTCTTCGCCTCGACCCGACGCTCAAGCTTCTTGCGCTGCTTTTTCGCTTTACCCTTCATCTGCTTTTTAGTCAACTTAACCTCTGGTTTACGCTTTTTGGCGGGTACCTTGGCTTCTTTATGCACGGGTCTAAGTCCTTCAATCACTCGGCGGCGAAGGGCCTGTTCAGTGTAGTTTTCAACTTTAGGGTCGTTTTCAACTTCAGGGTCGTTTTCAACTTCAGCATAGTTTGCAACTTCA
>JABSOG010000008.1 GCA_013216025.1 Algicola sp.
GCTGCCGCTCGCCATTGGTACGGGCGATGGTGCCGAGATACGGGCACCAATGGCCATTACGGTTATTTACGGTTTGATTTTTGCGACCATTTTAACCCTGATATTCATCCCGGTGATTTACAGCATTTTCGACCAGAAGAAATTCACCACCAAAGTTGACGCGCCATTAAACGCCCAAGAGGTAGCTTGTCATGAATAAATATCAATCTATGGGCGCATCGTTGGCGACGTTTGCCATCAAGCGTCCGGTCACCACCACGATGTTTTTTGTTTCGATGCTATTGCTCGGCATTATCTCTAGCCGTTTGTTGCCGCTCGAAAAGTGGCCTGGCATTGATATTCCCCAGCTATTTATCAATGTGCCTTATCCCAATTCGACCCCGGCGGAAGTTGAGCGTTTGATCACCCGGCCCCTCGAAGAAGCACTGGCGACTATATCGGGCATTGAACGTCTGCGCTCGCGCTCTAGCGAAAACGGTGCCAACGTCAACGTTCAGTTTAAGTGGGATGACAATATCGGTGCTAAAAGCATCGAGGCTAGAGAAAAAATCGATGCCATTCGGCATTTGCTGCCCAAAGACGTACAACGCGTGTTGGTTTACCAGTTTAATACGGCCGATATGCCGGTATTCAAACTGCGTATTTCGAGCGAACGTGACTTATCGATGGCCTACGACCTGCTTGAACGCAACCTCAAGCGCCCAATTGAGCGGGTGCAAGGGGTATCAAAAGTCGAAATGTATGGGGTAGACAAAAGACAAATCATGATCCGTCTGGATTCAGACAAGATCTCCTCTTTACGCATCAATACCCAGGAATTGGCGCAAAAGCTGCGTAAGTTCAACTTCTCGATGACCGCTGGACATTTTTTTGCTAACGACAACAAAATTTTGGTCAACCCGATTGGCGAGTTCCAAAGCATTGACGAGATCAGAGATCTGATTGTCGCCGACAACGTGCGCCTTAAAGACATAGCCAC
This sequence comes from Algicola sp., assembly GCA_013216025.1. Taxonomy (GTDB): domain Bacteria; phylum Pseudomonadota; class Gammaproteobacteria; order Enterobacterales; family Alteromonadaceae; genus JABSOG01. The sequence goes on from JABSOG010000008.1 coordinate 980, forward strand.
CATTAACCTCGAATTGCCGATAAAAGAAGAAGGGCGTCACCTTAACCAAACCTATGCCATCGGCATTGATATTTTCAAAGAATCGAGCGTCAATCTGGTGGAAGTCGCCTCACGCGTGCTTGACGTCATCGCTGAAACCAACAGCAATCCACAGTTTAGCGGCATCAATCTGTTTATTATGGACAACATGGCCGAGGGCGTAACCGACTCCTTGTCGGCTTTGCTCAGCGCCGGTTTAATTGGCGCATTGCTATCAATCATCGTGTTGTACGGCTTTTTGCGCAATGTCGCGACCACCTTGATAGTGGTATTGTCAGTGCCATTTTCTATCTTCATTACGCTGGGCGTGATGTACTTGTTGGGTTACAGCCTCAATATTTTGTCGATGATGGGTTTGATGCTGGCGGTTGGGATGCTGGTCGATAATGCGGTGGTGATCACCGAAAGTATCTTCCACGAAAAAGAAAACATCAAAGACTCGCTGCAAGCCACCAAAGCGGGGGTATCAAAGGTTAGTCTTGCGATCATCGCTGGTACCGCCACGACCGCCATTGTGTTTTTACCTAACGTGGTTGGTGCAAAAGTGCAGTTAACCATCTTTTTGTCTCATGTGGCCATCTCCATCATCATCTCTTTGTTTGCCTCTTTGTTGATTGCACAAACCCTGATCCCGCTGCTGGCGAGCAAAATTAAGCACACCCCGATGAACAAGCAGCAAAAAGAACCGTCAAAGCTGTACCAGCGTTACGCCAAATCACTGAACTGGGTGATGGATCATCAAAAAGCCACAGGTTTCATCGCCCTATTGTTATTGGCCAGTATCGCCATCCCAATGTCGGTGGTCAGTAGCGATGGAGACAGAGACAACAACAACGAGCGCATCAGCCTCAACTACAATATTATCAGCACTTACAGTGTTGAAGAAGTTGAAAGAACGGTGACCAAAATGGAAGAATATCTGTATGCCCACCAGGACGAGTTTTACATTGAATCGGTTTACAGCTATTACAACACCAACTTTGCCTATTCTTCTATAAAGTTCAAGCCAGGCATTCCAATTAAGATGTCTGAACTCAAAGACAAGATCAAAGCAGACTGGCCAACGCTGGTTCGCGGCAATCCGCAATTTGGCTGGAGCAGCACGGGTGCCAGTGGCGTGAGCATCAACCTGCTGGGCAACTCAACCGATGAATTGATCAGTATTGCTGACAATCTTATCCCCATCCTATCCTCCATTGAAGGACTCGAAGATGTGACTTCAGACGTTGCCTCAGAGAAAAAAGAACTACAGGTTCAGGTTGACCGCACCATAGCCCATCGCTTGGGGTTAACCACTGCGGATGTTGCTAACGCCATCAGCACGGCACTGCGAGGCAATAACCTGCGTTCATTCCGTCATGCCGACATTGGTGAAATCGATGTGATGTTGAACTTTGACATAGAGGTCAGCAAATCCATCGACGCCCTGAGAAAACTGCCGATATTGCGCATGGACAACCAAATATTCACTCTGGAGGGTTTGGCAAAGATATCCATCACCCGTGCGATGGACGATATTACCCGGCTTGACCGCCAAACCGGCATCACTATCTCGGGTAACTTGCACAACGACTTGAAAATTGAAGAAGCCAAAAAGCAAATCAAAAGCGTGCTCGAAAACATCGTTATGCCACCGGGCAACACCTGGTCACTCGACGGCAGCTTCAGACGACAAAATGAAGACATGAAACTGATGGGCCAAAACATGATTTTGGCGGTCATTATGATTTACATCGTCATGGCGGCATTGTTTGAGTCATTGTTATTACCGACTGCGGTTATCACCTCGCTGCTGTTCTCAATCGTTGGGGTATTCTGGGCCTTCCTGTTAACGGGCACGTCAATATCGGTGATGGGTATGGTAGGTATCCTGATCTTAATGGGCATAGTGGTGAACAATGGCATTGTACTGGTCGACAGGATTAACCAACTGGTCATTGAAGGAGAGGACTTACGTCACGCCATAGTGAACGGTTGCCTCAGCCGGGTGCGGCCCATCATGATGACGGTCGCGACCACTGTTTTGGGTCTGGTCCCACTGGCAATAGGCACCACCCAAATAGGTGGCGACGGACCACCGTACTCACCAATGGCCATTGCCATCATCGGCGGCCTAACGTTCTCGACGGTCACCAGCTTGTATCTGGTGCCACTGGCTTACATACTGCTGCTGAAAATGCGCTATCGAGTAAGGATGTTGAAGCTGAGTAGCCAGCGGGTTTTGGGGCGCATCTTTGCGTGATGATTTGTCGTCGCTGGGGCGACGACTTCGGTGTTTATTGTGGGTATACGCCGCGGTTGCGGCGTATACGAAGGGGGTTTAGCACGAGACCTAAGGTTTGAAGCTGTTAAGCCCGGCACTCGATGATCAGACACGGCATGAACCCATCCTTGGGGCCTCGGCCAAAACATCCATGTTTTGGACGGTCTGCTCACCGAGTGCCGGGCTTTACATCGAACCTTTGGTGCTCGTGTATTAGAGAAAAGCCATCCACCTCCCCTCGGCAATTGCTCCCTGCATTGCTCTAACTCCTGCATCCATGCAGTCGGACCGCCGCCCAACGCAACAAATCGTTGCAAAAAACAAATTACAGCTACGCTGAGCTGCGGAGCAGCAAATGCCTTCGGCGCGGCAGCGCCTTTTTTTCACGACGTTGTCGTGGATATTACGGAGTAATATCGAGGGTGGCGGCCGGGGTGGTTGGTGGCTTTTTCTATACTAAGACGGACGTCTGGATTTGGCGTGAAGGCCTTGGCTGCAAGGTAATCAAACCATCTTTTTCAGGGATGAAAAAGTTGAGCGCACATGGATGTGTTTACAGCGTGTTTGATTACCTTGCAGATAAGGCCTTAACCTACAACTCAGGATATCCGTCCACCCCCCACCTCGTCGCGACAGCGACGACCATGGATGGTCTAATGTCGCGGGTTCATGGATGAACAGGAGCGACGACCACGATCACAACCCACTCGTAAGCGCCTTGCGAATATTCCCCAACAAATGCTTCGACAAATCCCCTAGTCGTTTTTGCTTATTCGGCAACGCTGGCACCGGGCGGCACAATTGCATCACTTTAAAGCCCAATCGGCCAGTTAACAGCCCAGCTCCTAATCCTTGCGCTGCACGCGACGACAATTTACCTGCCAGTTCTAGGCTTAGTGCCGCAGCACCAACATCAGCGATGAGTTCAGTCACACCGGCGTAGATCACATTTCTCAGCACCGTTTTAATCAATTTGATGCGGCTCCAGTAACCCAGCGTGACACCATACAGTTTACAAATTTCGTCAATCATTTTAATGCTGCGCCACAATACCAGCGCCATGTCCATCACAGCTAAAGGGCTTATCGCCACCATCAACGTTGTTTCGGTGGCGTAACGGCTGATAACAGCCAAACCTTTGTCGTCGATTTTGTTTAATACCGTCTCGGAATACAGCGTCATGATTTCTTTGTCGGTGAAGTTGTCTTTGAGTGAACTTTGCCACTGCTCCAAAGATTCTTTGTTTTCTTCGGTTTTAGGCAGCTCTTTGTTGATGCTGGTGCACAGCGTCATGGCTTCACCAATTTGTTCAGCATTGTCCATGCGATCGGCAGCATTGTGCCAGCGTTCCAGTCTTTTTAATCGTTTAAGTTGGCGATATTCGCCAAATACGACCTTGCCTGCCAAACCGACAGACAAAACAAAGGCTCCGCTGTAAAGGAACCCACTGACAGGCGCCGTGGTCCATAGGTTGGTGAAAAACTCGTAAGCTTCCATACCGACAATCACGGTGACAAATCCGCCCAGCACTTTGGCCGCCAACGACCATTTTTTGCCCGGGGTTGCCAGCACTTTTTCTACGGATACAGCTTGGTCGATTTGGTCGACCACTTCTACCTCAAATTTGATGGTTTCGTCTTCACCAAATACCATTTGGTCTTGCAGGTGCGCAATATCTTCAAGTACTGCACCTTCAAACGCTGGGCCTTCATGCTTTGAATCTTCAGCGAATGGCCGCTCGGGTGGCTCATCAAAGACCACTTGTTTTTTAATGGGTTGTTGTTGACTCATCAGCGTAATTTGTCTCCCAGTAAGTATTCAATCACATGGTCCATACGGATATGGGCCAAAGATTTATCGATTTTTTTTGGCGGCTCAAAAGAGACGAAGTTAAACGGGTTGTTTTTCCAAAATTCGCCAGTAGGCAAGTCTTTAGGGATCTCCCCGGGAAACAGGGTCACCGTTTTGTGCTCAACTGTATCGTTTTCTTTATCTAGCGTCACGCCTTTAATACAGGGAAAGGTTTCACCTTGGTGGTCGATAAAACCATTTTCGGTGGCTTTTATTGACGACATCGACATGGTTTCGACTTCTATGGCTTCAAACTGGATTTCTTTGCGTGATTTTTCAATCAGGTTGTTGAGCAACAAGGTCAGATTTTTATGCTGTTCGGTGGTGATATGGTCAGCCTTAGTGGCCGCAAACAACAACTTGTCGATGCGCGGCGAAAATATTCGGTGCAGCAGGTCGTTTTTACCATAATCATAACTTTGCAATAACAGCTCTATAGAGCGCTGTAATTCGTTAAAACTCTGCTCACCGGCATTTAACGGGTCAAGACAATCAACCAGCACGATTTGGCGGTCAAAATGCTTGAAGTAGTCATCATAAAAAGCTTTG